>CAZTVY010000043.1:0-13268 GCA_964617235.1 uncultured Rikenellaceae bacterium
AATTTGAAAAGTACATATCGATGTTGCAATAGGTTGATTTATGATTAATCTTAGTCCTCCACGTTTTTTTCAACGCTTTTTCCCAAACTTTATCTGGAATTTCCCAGATGAAAAGGAAGGGGTGTTCCTTACTTTCGACGATGGACCAACTCAGGAAATTACACCTTGGGTACTAGAGCAGTTAAGGAAGTATAATGCCAAGGCAACATTTTTCTGCCTAGCAAAAAACGTAGAGATGAACCCCGATATTTATGAGCAAATCCTCGCCGATGGACATTCTGTAGGAAATCATTCTTACAGCCACATTAAGGGCTGGCATACCGATACTTCGCAGTATATCCAGGACATTATCTATGCAAACTCATTTATTAAAAGCAACCTCTTCAGACCGCCTTACGGACGAGTATCGCCACGTCAAATACTACTGCTTCGCCACAGGTATAGGATTATAATGTGGGATGTGTTAAGTATGGACTATAGCAAAAGGGTGTCGCCACGTAAGGTTGTGAAGTATGTGATGAGGAATATTCATCCTGGTGCAATAGTTGTATTTCACGATTCTGTTAAGGCTCAACGCAACTTAAAGTATGCACTACCCCGAGTTCTGGAAGGGATATCTGAGAAAGGTCTAGTGTTTAAGTCTATTGTTATTGAAAATAATTTCTAGTTTTTTTGATTTTCTGGTTAGTTTAGTCTAATTTTCCTGAATAAACTATCAAAATAAAGAAATGTTTGAACCGTACCGTATAAAGCATAAATGCTGTTGCATTTGTGTTTTACAAGGTTTTGGTTTAACGCTCAATTAAAATTTACTGCCATGTCGAAAGGATTACTGGAAATAATTCTAATTATGGTAGTAGCAATTCCAATAGGTATTGCCACTATACGTTTTTACTTTAAGGGTTCTATTCTTTATTATATGGGAACTCTTATGCTTCTCTCCTGGGTGGTTATTGATGCAGTTGTGAACCTAAAACATCTATACCCCGAAACAGTTAAGGCGTACATTACTACACCGGGTATTATAGTAATGGGTATATTCATTATAAGGGCAATAGCTAGCAAGGTGCGAAAACCTCTGGATAACTCAATAAATGCTGTCACTAGAATTAGCGAAGGAGACCTTAAGGTAACGGTTGATAAGGCTGATATGCTAAGAAACGATGAACTTGGAAGACTTACCATAGCTATTGAGAATCTTACAAATAAACTAAATCAGGTTATTGAAGGAATATCCCTTTCGGCTGGTGAACTTGAATCGTCAGGCAATCAACTTAGCACAAGTGCAACTAATTTGTCTCAAGTTACCTCGGAGCAGGCTTCTTCCCTTGAGGAAATCTCTAGTTCAATGGAGGAAATACTATCTAGCATACAACAAAATGCCGACAATTCAGTACAAACAGAAAAAATTGCCGTATCAACAACAAAAAATTTAGAGGAAGGTGTAAGTTCTACAAATATTGCACTAGATTCAATGAACGAAATTGCCCAGAAAATCAATATTATAAATGATATTGCTTTCCAAACCAACCTTTTGGCTTTAAATGCTGCAGTTGAGGCCGCTAGAGCTGGGGAGCATGGCAGAGGATTTGCTGTGGTTGCTGCTGAAGTAAGGCGATTAGCTGAAAGAAGCCGCGACGCTGCCAATGATATTATTTCAGTTTCGAGTCGTGGAGCGCAAATCTCAACCAAAGCAAAAGATCTGATGAATCAAAACTTGAATGAAATTATAAGAACCGCCGATTTGATTCGCGAAATTGCAGCATCATCATACGAACAGCGCTCCGGCACTGAACAGGTAAACACGTCGGTTCAACAACTCAACAGCATTACACAACAAAATGCAGCGCTTTCCGAGGAGGTTGCAGCAAATGCAGAGGAGTTAAATGCGAGAGCAAAAGCTCTAAACGATTTAGTTGCTTACTTTCAAACAAAATAAAAGAAAAACATTGCGGTTCAAGGTTTTTCCTTCACATCTGACGTTATATAATTATTTATCAGGCTCGTCGTTCCCTGTTAAACATTAAAAATGTAAAAGTTAAAAGAACTTTTACTAAGTTTTAATGTTCATACACTAAATATCTTATATTTGTAGTATCACTATTAAAGGGAATAATGAGCAACAATAAGATTCTATATGTAGATGATGAGCAAATTAACTTGGAGCTTTTCAAAATTAATTTCCGGAACGATTTTGACATTCGTATTGCAAATTCTGCGTTAAAGGGATTAGAAATATTGCAGGAGGAGGAAATCGACGTGGTGATCTCGGATTTAAAAATGCCTCATATGAATGGATTAGAGTTTATAGAGAAAATAAAAGCGACTAATCCTTCAAAAATTTGCATACTTTTAACGGCTTTCATGGAATCCGACGTTATGCTAAAAGCAATTAACAACGAGTTAATTTTTAGGTATATAATGAAACCATGGAGGAAAGAAGAATTAAAACAGATTATTGAACTCGCATTAAGCAAAGCAGGTTAGTTTCCTTTATAAAGACACCTTGGCAGTTTTACCGTAAATGTTGTTCCTTTTCCATGCTCTGATTCAACATCAATTGCTCCCTGATGAGATTTTATCATATTATACGAAATGTATAGTCCTAGACCAGTTCCTTTTCCTACGTCCTTTGTTGTAAAAAATGGATCAAAAATTTTATCGATAATATTCTGAGGAATACCAACCCCTGAGTCGTTAACCCGAATAATTATTTCATCAGTTTTAGTCAGGTATTTTGCTTTTATTTCAATTTCCCCTTGTTCGGGAATCGCATCTATTGCATTGGATATAAGATTCATCAAAACCTGCCCTATACCGTTTGCATTGCATATAATATTTGGCAGATTTGAATCGTATTGCTCTGTTATCTTTATTCTTCCTTGGTATCGCGACTTAAGGATGACCAGAACATCCTTTACGCCTTTCTGAATATTGTAATCAGTATACTCTTCTCTTTCATTCCTCGAAAAAGCCATTAAACTCTTAATAATTTCTGTTGTTCGAACAATTCCTGTTTCAATATTAACAAGTAAAAACTTTATGGAGTGATAAATATCGTTAGAGTTAAGTTTTTTCTCTTTTTCAGTTTCAGAAAGTAAATCGGTAGAGTATTCCTTCTCAACAAGAGATTTGTACTCATTGAACAAAGACCAAAAATCATCGATAAGCGTTTGAAGCGCTTGATAACTTCCGCTGATATAATTGATTGGGTTGTTAATTTCGTGTGCAATACCTGCAGTTAACATACCCAACGATGCCATTTTTTCGGATTGTATAAGTTGATCTTGTGTGTCCTTAAGCATTTGTATTGTTTGCGAAAGTTCTTCAGTTTTTTTGTACAACTCGGTATTGGTTGATGTTAAATCAGTATTCAGTTTTATTATCTCATTAGTACGTTCAAGCACAATTTCCTCAAGGTGATCTTTATGCTTGTTAAGTTCCTTCTGGTAATTCTTAAGTGCTGTAATATCTGAGATAGACAATAAAACCCTTGAGTAGTTTTCTTCGTAGCTTGGGAGTACCAACCAATTTAAATGGACATAAAGAATTTCTCCATTTACAGTTTGCCTTACACCTTCGTAAGTAGATGATGTTTTTCTGTTAATAATGGCAAGAATTACGGCTTTTATATTTTCTAGGGATTCGTCGTTGTAAGTTTTGTGAAAATTTAATTGTGCATCCATTTTGTTCTTAAAACCAAAAAGACTAATGCCTGATTGATTCAAGTTAATAATTTTTATAAGTTGAAGGCCTTTTTGAACAAACTCTTTGTATCTATCAATTAAAAGATTCGAATTTTCATCAATACTAACAGACGTTTCAACATATCTTTTTAATTCAGAAAGATCAAGTTCAAACATTGCCACAGGAGAGTTCTCAAAAAGGTTCATAAAATGCTGCTGGCTAAGTTTGAGTTCTTTTGTTCTTTCGTCAACCAGTTTCTCCAACTTTAGATTTAATCTACGCTTCATTCTGTAAGCCCAGTATGCAAAAAGTAAGCTTAACGATAACCCTAAAAGAATAATAACTGCTATTAAAAACCTACGTTGTTGTTTTAAAATAATTAGCGATTGCTGATTAATTTCCTGGCTTTGATCTTCAATCAGTATTTGTTTGCTATTCAACTCTTGTTGCTTTGCATCAATTTCATTGTCCAACGAGTCCAGTTTGCTGGTTGCAATATTAATTGATGTGAGTTGTGATTTTATAAGGGTTTGAAGCGATTGACTTTCCTGAATTTTACTTTGTAATTCTCTGGTTCTGAATGCCAATAAACTATCGCGGGCTTGTAATTTGTTGGTAAGATTTAAGTACTCATTCTCCGATTGTTTAATGCTTATAGCTAGGCTATTTATTTTGGAATTCAACAGATTAATTTGCGTTTGATACTCTTCCTTTTCTCTGCTAATTCTCTCTAGTTCTTCCTTATACTTTTGAATTTTATCAGACTCTTGTCTTAATTGCTCGTATGTCTGAATATATAGTTCACGTAAGTTTAAGTAACTACCACCAAGCAAAAGTATTTTGGGGTTTACAATAAACTTACCTGCATCCAAATTGTCCTTATTAATTTCAAACGAAAAAGTGTTTTTGTCTGTTTTGTAAAGAATATTAATCATTGTTAGCACTCTATCGCGGCCTCGGTCTGTAATAATTAATACTCCCTCAACATTAATTTCTTGGTAAATATTGGTTAACTGTTTTTCTGTATTTTCTCCAAAATAGAGAATGTTAAATGGGGAATGAAATGTTTGTTGGTCAACAAACACAATATCAAATGGCTTACCTTTTATTCGCTGTGAAGGAATGGCCGATTTAAGTTCCTTGTAGACGCTAGAATCTTTATCAAAAACTCCAATTAAGTACTTAGAGATGCTTGGCTCGTTCGGCCATTGAATGTTTTGTGCAAAATTTATGATAAGTGCGGCCTTAATCTTAGCCTCGGAAATTTGAGATTTATTACTGTCTTCTGATGCATATATGTTGGCACATATAAGCGTAATTAAAGATATACAGAGCCACCTTTTTATCATAAGCCAATGAATTCAACCTTACGCAATATACAAAAGATTATTTCAAAATCAATCGGTTGTGTAAGTGTAAAACCAACATTATACTTTTGCTGGGTTAATTATTTGGCTTATTTTTGCTAACTCAAAAAATCTGAAACATTTAGAACGTAATAATATGACTCAGGAAGAACTATTCAAGAAGTTGATTGCTCACTGCAAGGAGTATGGCTTTGTTTTTCAATCTAGCGAAATTTACGATGGACTTAGCGCTGTTTACGATTATGGACAGAACGGAGTTGAACTTAAAAATAACATTCGCCGCTACTGGTGGGAGGCAATGACTCGCCTTAACGAGAACATTGTTGGAATAGATGCAGCCATCTTTATGCATCCACAAACATGGGTTGCTTCTGGTCACGTTGGTGCATTTAACGACCCTTTGATTGACAACAAGGATAGCAAAAAGCGTTACCGTGCCGATGTGCTAATTGAGGACTGGATTGCTAAAGTTGAGGATAAAATCAATAAAGAGGTTGAGAAAGCAGCCAAACGCTTTGGTGATACTTTCGATGAAAAAATGTTCCGCCAAACCAACCCTCGCGTTTTAGAAAATCAAGCAAAGATTGACGAGGTAAACAAGCGAATGGTTACTGCGCTTGAGGCTAACGATTTGGCTGAGGTTAAGAAAATAATAGAGGATTGTGAAATTGTTTGCCCAATTTCTGGTTCGCGCAACTGGACCGACGTTCGCCAGTTTAACCTAATGTTCGATACCAAGTTGGGCTCAGTTACCGACGAGGCCAATACCATTTACCTCCGTCCAGAAACAGCTCAGGGTATCTTTGTAAATTACCTAAATGTTCAGAAAACTGGACGTATGAAAATTCCTTTCGGAATTGCTCAGGTAGGAAAAGCTTTCCGTAACGAGATTGTGGCACGTCAGTTTATTTTCCGCATGCGCGAGTTTGAGCAAATGGAAATGCAGTTCTTTGTTCGCCCCGGAGAGGAGATGAAGTGGTACGAGCATTGGAAAGAAACTCGTATGCGTTGGCATAAGGCCATGGGATTAGGCGATGAAAAATACCGATTCCACAAGCACGAGAAATTAGCTCACTATGCAAACGCAGCATCAGACATTGAGTTTCAGTTCCCATTCGGCTTTAAGGAGGTAGAGGGTATTCACTCCAGAACAGATTTCGACTTAAGTAATCATCAAAAATACTCTGGAAAGAAACTACAGTACTTCGACCCTGAAACCAACGAGAGTTACGTACCATACGTTGTAGAAACCTCTATTGGGTTGGACAGAACATTCCTTCTGGTACTTTCATCGGCATACAACGAGGAAAAACTAACCAAGGAAGACGGAACTGTTGATGAACGAGTAGTTTTAAAAATACCCGCGGCATTAGCACCTGTAAAATTGGCAATATTCCCTCTTGTAAAGAAAGACGGCTTGCCCGAAATGGCTCGCAAAATTATGGATGACTTGAAGTTCGATTTCGCGTGCCAATACGAGGAGAAGGATACCATCGGAAAGCGTTATCGCCGTCACGATGCAATTGGTACGCCATTCTGTATAACTATCGACCATCAAACCTTGGAGGACGAAACTGTAACCATTCGCTACCGCGATACAATGGAGCAGGAACGTGTTCCCGCATCGAAATTGCTTGAAATTATGGCCGATAAGGTTTCAATATCATCGCTACTGAAAAATATTTAATATCTGTCTTAAAAAATTTAAAAAGCAAGGATATAATCAATACCTTGCTTTTTTTGTTGGGCTTCCTATCTACTTTTTTAATATATTTGAAGTTTGATTTTTAAACAGTTTACTACAAAACAGAATCCTATGAACAAGGAAAAACTTCTTAAAATTCTCCCCCACATAGTTGCCGTTGTACTTTTCATGGCTATTTCATTAGCATTTTTCTCTCCACTACTGGAAGGGAAACGCCTTGCCCAACACGATATTGCTATGTGGAAGGGTGGTGCAAAAGAGGTTTTAGACCACAAGGAAAAAACTGGCGAGGTTAGCCTATGGACCAATAGTATGTTTGGAGGTATGCCAGCATACCTAGTTTCTGTTCCTTATACTAACAATTTGCTACGTTTTGTCGATAAGGCTTTAAATACTATTCCAGTTCCAGCAAGTTTTATTTTTATTACAATGCTTGGTTTTTATATACTAATGCTTGTAATGGGTGTAAATCCCTGGCTAAGCATTGTTGCCTCAATAGCGTATGGTCTTTCCACATACTTTATGATTGTTATTGGTGCTGGACATAATTCAAAAATTAGGGCAATGAGCTATGTGGCTCCAATGATTGCTGGAATGCTGCTAACTTTCCGAGGAAAACTTTTAAGTGGTTTTGCGTTATTTTCTTTGTTTCTAGGTCTCAACCTTTACACAGGACATCCACAAATCACTTACTATGCAGCATTTATTATGGCTGCACTATTTATTGTTTATCTGATTGATAATATTAAGTCTAAAACTTATAGCGCTATAGGTAAAACTGTTGGTGTTTTAGCCATTGCAGGTGTACTTGCAATTGGTGCAAACTTCAGCAATCTGTGGTTCACTTACGATTACGGAAAGGACTCCATCAGAGGTAAATCTGAGTTGACCGACGAACAACATAATAAAACAACAGGACTAGATAAAGATTATGCCACACAGTGGAGTTATGGTCCTGCGGAAACATTCAACTTACTAATACCAAACTTAATGGGTGGTGCAAGTTCGATGAATTTGGGAGATAAGTCTGAGACCTACAAATTTTTACGCAAAAATGGGGTTCCCATGAATCAAACCCAAGCAATTGTAACCCAACTACCAACTTACTGGGGTCCTCAACCTTCCACTTCTGGTCCAGTTTACATTGGAGCTATTGTGATGTTTTTATTTGTTTTAGGCCTGTTTTTGATAAAATCTCCAATAAAATGGGCTCTTTTTGGAGTAACCATTTTGGCAATTTTCCTATCATGGGGAAATCACTTTAACTTTTTAACTGATTTGTTCCTCCACTACTTCCCTGCCTACAATAAATTCCGAACTGTTTCAATGATTTTGGTGATTGCAGAATTTACAATGCCGTTCCTTGGATTCCTTGCTCTTAAAGAAATATACGAGGATAAAGTTAGCAAGGACGATTTCATGAAAGCTTTTAAGTGGTCTACTGGAATTGTTGGGGGGTTATGTTTGCTTTTCTTACTTGTTGGCAAAGGGATGTTTAGCTTTGCAGGAACTATCGATGAGCAACTTGTTGCATCGGGATGGCCACAGGAGATTATAAATGCCATTAGGCAGGACAGGCAGAATATGCTTTGGAACGATTCTCTCCGTTCTCTTGTATTTGTTTTGATAGGTGCCGCATTAGTATTTGCACTATTTAAGAAAAAAATAAAACCAGCATACTTCCTTGTTGCTTTAGGTTTGTTTATAACTGCCGATTTATGGGTTGTTAGCAAACGCTATATGGATAACAAAAATTTTGTTACCTCTCAAATGGTAACAGAGCCTTTCAATCCATCGGAAGCTGACAAGATGATACTTGCCGATAAGGACCCCAACTTTAGAGTTTTCAACCTTACAGTAAGTCCTTTTAACGATGCATCAACATCGTACTTCCATAAATCCATTGGGGGTTACCATGGTGCAAAATTACGTCGATACCAGGAGTTAATTGAGAAACATCTTGCAACAGGCAATATGGCTGTACTGAACATGCTCAATACAAAGTATTTTATTCAACCTAGCAAGAATGGACCTATGGCTATGCAGAACCCCGATGCTTTAGGCAATGTATGGTTTGTAGACTCAATTAAAATTGTTGCCAATGCCGATGAGGAAATTGCCGCATTAGCTGGTTTTAACCCTAAACGTTCTGCAATTGTTGATAAACGATTTGAGAACTCTGTTAAGAATTACCTTGCAAACAACGATTCAACTGGATTTATAAAACTCGATGTTTATAAACCAAATAAATTGGTTTACACTAGTTCTAGTTCTACCGATAGAGTGGCTGTTTTCTCTGAAATTTACTACGATAAGGGATGGAAAGTGACTATTGACGGAAAACCCGCAGACCATTTCCGTGCAAACTACGTTTTAAGAGCTATGGTTGTACCGCAAGGCGACCATAAAATTGAGTTTGTTTTCGACCCAGAAATGTGGTACGTAGGCAAAAATATCGATTTAGCATCATCGCTATTAATACTGCTTATATTTGCAGGATGGATAGGCTTAAGCTTATATAAAAAGAATCAATAGTAATTGAGCAATATAGTAATATGAAAAACCAAGAATCGAAAGTAAGTAGTCAACGGTTACGTAGTTCCTACCTATCGTCAATAATAAGCATTTCGCTTGTGCTGTTTATGCTAGGGATGCTTGGTTTGTTAATTATTAGTGCACGAAAACTATCGGATTACGTTAAGGAGAACATTGGTTTTTCAATCTACTTGAACGATGGTGTAAGCGATGCAGAAGCAAACTATCTTCGTAAGAATCTGGATGCATCAAACTATGTTAAATACACACAGTATATTAGCAAAAACGATGCGGCAAAAATGATGGAAGAAGAACTGGGCGAAGATTTTATCGATTATATTGGCTACAATCCACTATCAGCTTACATCGACATGCGCCTTAAGGCAGATTACGCCAATACCGATAGCATTGCAAAAATAGAGACTTGGCTTGGTCAGTTCAACCAAATTAAAGAGATTGATTATCAAAAACCCTTGGTTACCCTTGTGAACGAGAATGTAAGTAGGGTCAGCTTTATAATTCTTCTATTTAACGCCCTGTTGATGTTTATTGCCTTGGTGCTTATCAATAATACTATTCGCTTATCGGTTTACTCCAAGCGCTTCATAATAAATACTATGAAATTGGTCGGTGCAACTGGGGGATTTATCCGTAAACCATTCTTACTTCGCAGTATTCTGCATGGTATGTATGCATCAATTATTGCTATTGCAATGCTTACAGCTCTTATCTACGGAGTTAAAAAGGAAATTGCCGATATACTACTTATTGTTGACCCAATTTATATTGTTGGTATTTTTACTGGAATAACCGTTATTGGGGTTTTTATTAATCTTTTGGCAACATTTTTTGCTGTAAATAAATTCCTTCGTCTCTCAACCGACGAACTTTACTACTAATATTAAGAAAATTTGATATAGCTATGTCGAAACAAGTAAACAAAACCACAACTCCACAGAACGAGGGCAAATTTGCCCTTGGTAGAGAGAATTACAGATTATTACTCATTGGCTTTGGAATAATTGTACTGGGCTTCATTCTAATGGCTGGCGGAGGTTCAAAGGACCCCAATGTATTTAACTACGATATATTCAGCTTCCGACGCATAACACTTGCACCAATTGTTGTGCTTTTTGGATTCGCCTTTGAGATTTATGCCATAATGAAAAAACCGAAGCAGTAAATTCAATGTCGATAATTGAAGCAATTATCCTTGGACTAATTCAAGGACTAACCGAGTTTCTGCCTGTAAGTAGTAGCGGACACATTGAAATTGGCAAAGCAATTCTTGGTGTTGAGGTAAAGGAGAATTTACAGTTTACTGTTGCAGTTCATGCGGCAACGGTATTAAGTACATTAGTGGTTTTTCGAAAGGAGATTATTGACCTTTTCATCGGGTTTTTCAAGTTTAAAATGAACGATGAAACCAAGTTTATCCTAAAAATACTTCTCTCAACCATTCCAGTTCTATTTGTTGGTTTTTTTCTAAAGGATGAGGTTGAAAAACTTTTCGATGGAAATTTACTAGTTGTTGGAATAATGCTTTTGGTTACAGCATTGTTGCTTACACTTAGCAAGTATCTTCAGCGGGCAAATACAAAGCCAATAGGTTACCGTAACGCATTTATAATTGGTGTTGCACAAGCAATAGCCGTTATGCCAGGCCTTAGCCGCTCTGGCTCAACAATATCTTCAGGGCTGATTTTGGGAAATCATCGCGAAGAGGTTGCAAAATTTTCATTTTTAATGGTAATCATACCAATACTTGGGGCTGCTGTTCTTGATGTTGCAAAGGGTGAATTTTCTACAGTTGACATTCAACCCATTATTGCAGGTTTTATTGCAGCATTTATAAGTGGATACGTTGCTTGTAGCTGGATGGTGAAGTTGGTGCGCAAGGGTAATTTAATTTGGTTTGCTTTATACTGCGCAATTGTGGGGCTTACTGCAATAATATTTAGCCTGTAAATGGATATAAACAATATCAACACCCTTAAGGAAGGAGGTGTTTTTCTGATTGATAAGCCATACACTTGGACATCGTTCAACGTGGTTGGAAAATTTAAGGTCTTAATTCGTAGAGCCACTGGCGATAAAACAATTAAGGTTGGTCACGCAGGAACTCTAGACCCATTGGCAACAGGATTGCTTGTGGTTTGTACAGGAAAGGCAACTAAGCGGGTTAACGAGCTAATGGCTCAGCGCAAGGAGTACTTGGCCACAATTAAAATTGGAGAAACCACCCCTTCGTTCGATTTGGAAACTAAGCCTGATAAGCAATACCCAACAGAACACATTACTCCTGAACTTATTCAAGAAGTTGTCAAAGGATTTATTGGTCCGCAGGAGCAAATTCCGCCTTTATTCTCGGCAAAATTTATCGATGGCAAACGTGCCTATGAATTTGCTCGCAAAGGTGTCGATATGGAGTTAAAACCATCCTCTATTGAGATTTATGGGATGGAGGTTGTTAAGTTTGAAATGCCCTTTCTGGAATTAAACATTAGTTGCAGTAAGGGTACCTATATACGCTCCATTGCTCGAGATATTGGAACGACATTAAATTCTGGTGCTCATCTTGTTCAGCTCCGTCGTACCGCCAGCGGTGACTTTAAAATAGAAGATGCATTAACAATTGAAGAAATCGAAAAAAAATTTTCACAGCTTTGTAACCAACTGTAAAATTGTCCGTATAAGATGGGCAGTCTTTAAAATTATGCACTAAATTTGCAACCTCTTAATTTTATTAATGTTAAACAGCTCTTAGGTTTCAAGGGCTGATGGTTGTTGTAGTTTGTAGAAAGTAAACTTAATAATAATAACAAAATGAAGCTATCGCAGTACAAGTACAATCTGCCTCAGGAGCTAATCGCTAAGCATCCTACCGAAAATCGTGACGAATCCAGACTGATGGTGATTAACCGTAAGACCAAGCAGATTGAACATCGCGTTTTTAAGGACATTATAGATTACTTTAACGAGGACGATGTTTTGGTGTTTAACAATACCAAGGTTTTCCCCGCTAGGCTATATGGCAATAAAGAAAAAACTGGTGCTGAAATAGAGGTTTTTTTACTTAGAGAACTTAACAAGGAGCAGCGTTTGTGGGATGTGCTGGTTGACCCTGCCCGCAAAATTAGAATTGGTAATAAACTATACTTTGGCGAAGACGATGTTTTAGTTGCCGAGGTAATTGATAATACCACCAGCCGAGGAAGAACCCTTCGTTTCCTTTTTGATGGCTCTTACGATGAATTTAAGGATACCCTTTATCGCCTTGGCGAAACTCCTCTGCCAAAATTTATTCGACGCGAGGTTATTGAGGAGGACCGTGAGCGTTACCAAACAGTTTACGCTAAGCACGAGGGAGCTGTTGCAGCTCCAACCGCTGGTTTGCATTTTAGCAAACAGTTACTTAAGCGACTTGAAATTAAGGGTTTGAACTTTGCTGAAATCACACTTCATGTTGGTTTGGGCAATTTCCGCACCGTTGATGTGGAGGATTTAACCAAGCACAAAATGGACTCTGAGCAAATAAATATTCCTATGGATGCTGTTGACATAGTTAATGCAGCAAAACAAAACAAAAAGAATATTTGCGCTGTGGGAACAACTGTTCTTCGCACTTTAGAGAGTTCTGTTACTACCGATGGATACCTTAAACCATACAGTGGATGGACAAACAAGTTTATTTTCCCTCCATACGAATTTGCCGTTCCTAATATGCTTATTACAAACTTCCATTTGCCGCTTTCAACCCTCTTGATGATGGTTTCTGCATTTGCTGGGTATGATTTGCTTTTTGAGGCATACAAAGTGGCTGTTAAGGAAAAGTATCGTTTTGGAACCTATGGCGATGCTATGTTAATCATCTAAATAACAAACATATATGCACTTTAAAGCCTTGACATGGTCAAGGCTTTTTTTATGAACTTATATTTATTAAAATAAAATTAATAACTCATTAAAAATAT
>CAZTVY010000044.1:0-13239 GCA_964617235.1 uncultured Rikenellaceae bacterium
CCCATTGCTTACATTACACGCAGGGAGCGATTTAGTGCTGCTCACAGATTGTACAGAGAAGAGTTTACCGAACAAGAAAACCTTGAAAATTTCGGACACTGTTCGCATAAAAACTGGCACGGGCACAACTTTGAACTATACGTCACAATTAAAGGTGAAATAAATCCTAAATTAGGTTTTGTGGCTAACCTAAAAGCTGTTAGCAAAATTATTAAGGAACATATTATTGATAAACTAGACCATAAGAACATTAACATTGATGTAGATTTTATGAGAGGAAAACTTGCATCAACCGAGAATCTTGCCGTGGCAATATGGGATGAACTTGAGTCCCCAATTCAGAAACTTGGAGCAGATTTACATTGTATAAAAATTCAGGAAACTGAAAATAATTTTGTAGAGTACTTTGGAGATAAGTAATTAAAATATAATTCAATGGAAATAATTAATAGCGGAGCAGGAATAAACGAAAACGAAGGCTACTCCAGAATTGACAAATGGAATCCTGAAACTACAGCAAAACTAGCAGAACACTATAAGGCTATTCTTGAGATTTTAGGTGAAGATGTTAACCGTGAAGGTTTACAGCGGACACCTTTAAGAGTTTCCAAGGCAATACAATTTCTAACGCATGGCTATAACCTTGACCCTTTTGAGATTGTTCGCTCCACAAAGTTCAAGGAGGATTATCCACAAATGGTTATTGTTAAGGATATTGAACTTTACTCGATGTGTGAGCACCACATGATTCCGTTTTACGGAAAAGCTCATGTTGCTTATATTCCAAACGGATATATTACTGGATTAAGTAAAATAGCCAGAGTAGTTGAAGCATATGCGCGAAGGCTTCAGGTTCAGGAACGCTTAACAATGCAAATTCGTGATTGCATTCAGGAAACTCTTAACCCAATGGGTGTTGCTGTGGTAATTGAGGCAGCCCATATGTGTATGCAAATGCGTGGAGTTCAAAAACAAAACTCAGTTACAACCACTTCGGCTTTTACAGGAGCATTCCTTTCCGACATTAAAACCCGCGAAGAGTTTATACATCTTATAGGAATTAGATTACACTAAAAAAGCCGGCTTTCGCCGGCTTTTTTTATTGCTTAACCAGTTTTTTTACAAACTGTCCATTTTTAGTAAAACCTTTGACTAAGTAAATGCCACTCTTGTATCCTCGCAAAGGTAAAGAGTACTGTTCCTGCCCAGGAGCGTATTCATCAATAATCCTCCCTGTAATATCAAATATTGCAATCCTGTCAATCCTTTCTGTACACTGAACTATCACGTTATCCGACGCAGGGTTTGGAAATAGGTCTACATTCTTGCTAATATCAATTGGCTTAATGCTTAGCACTGTTTGAAGGTCAGAATAAACCGCAGTTTGATATATTGCATTTGTACTAGTATTTTGAACAAAAAGCACAAGTTTAGCATCAATAACCTCTGCTGAATTATCAAAACTAATGCTTATTTCCTGATTTCGGGTCTGACCTGACAGCCAATTTGCAGTGGGCAAAGATACACCGCTAGGACTAGGATAAAACTTACGAAGCACATTGTAAAAATACTCACCTCCATTGGTAACAATACTATCCTTAACCAATGCACAGTAAAGTACAAGACTCTCTCCGTTTATGTCTCTATTAGCAGTTAAATCAACACGAATGTTTCCGACATTCCCTGTAATTTGGGTTATAGTTAAAATTGGGTCGACAAGGGTTTTCTCATCCACCACTCTTATGTATTCTTTTATAGTTTCGGATGTTGAAATGCTTGAAGGATTTTTACCATTTGAGTAAACATAAGGTGCATTTGCAGCTCCATAGTAAAATCCGCGCGACATTGTTCCAGCAGAATAGTAATTGTAAAATGGATCGTCAACTGGGATAGAAGTATGATAATGGATAGAAACAATATCGCGCTGTTTCTCCTTCTCGAAATCTTTCAAAAATAGATTTACAGCATCGAACTGGTTGTCCACATTGGTAAACGCTTCGGTTAATACCATCTGCTGCCTTTCCCCAATCCAAAAATCGTCGAATGCAAATCCATTAAACGGTGAAATATTAATTGCATCGTTGGCATAAACAATTCTAAAGCGCACATTGGAAGAATCCTTTATCATGTCCAGATTGTGGCGGGCAGATTTCCATCCTTCCTGAGGATTTACGCTACTCCATCCGGCGGATTGTCCCGCTGGTTTACTACTAACATTTACAGGATCATACCAGTTAATACCTTCATTCTCAGCCCCCACCACTTTGCTACTAGACCAAGTTTTTCCACCATCAACAGAATACTGTAGAACTGCACCATCTCGACCTCTCTCAGGTGCCGACCAAATATTCAACTTAACCATTGGCTTCTCCAACCCTCGTAAGTCAAAGCACGGGCTAAGCACTTGGGATGATTCTTTAATTTGATTTGCAAGTCCAGTATTGGTATACCACGATGTTAATCCTGATGCCGCTGAATTAAAGTACGTTCCCGAAGGTGTTCCAAATGTCCAACTAGAATAATCGGAGTCAGTAAGTCCTTTAGCAATCCAATCCTGAGTTGTACCATCAAAATTATCAAGGTAAAACTTGTTGCTGTTAAAATCAAAAAACTTTTGAATTGAAATTTCCTTGGTTATTGAATCCTTACACCCTTCAACCGTTTCAATTAACAGTTCAATAGCATAATTACCTACTCCCGCAAACTTGTACTTAAAGTTGCGTTTGTCGGATAATATGTCTCCTTGATCATTTTTCCAGAGCGATGAAACGACAGCTCCCCCGGAAGAGTTATCTGAAAACTGTATAGAATCACCGGTAAAACATTCTCTATCCCATTTAAAATCTGCACTAGCGGTATAGCCAATAGTTAAAGGAACTGATGCTTGAGTTTTACACTTGCCAGCCTCTGTAGTAGCAGTAAGAACAACCGTTTTTAAACCTGCCGTTTTGAAAGCGTAAACAGGACTTTTCAGTATACTTGAATCATCCTCAAACGTCCATTTCCATTTCACAATATCTCCAACTGGCTCGTTACTGTTATTTACAAACTGAACGCCTTGATTTATATTCGGGCAAGTACCAATAACTTCAAAAGCAGCAATCGACACTGGGTTTATTTGAACGTTTTTATTTATCTCCTTGTAACACCCCTTCTCTGAAATAAATTTATAGTTTATGCTATAGTTTCCGGGGTTTTCTAGCTTTGGAGATAATGTTGCATATATAGGGTTAGGTTGAAATGCACCCGAAGTGCCCGTATAGGAATACTCATTTGTTCCGTTCATCACCCTATGCTGACCAATAATTATTATTGGATCATCGTGATTGCAATATTTCGGATCAATCTCAAAATCAACATTCCCTATGGAATCAATAAATACTGCCTTTGCAATCTCATAAGGAGTACTATTAATTTTATAACTATACCAAACGGTATCTACACCTTCGCCCGCTAAGGCTAGACTATACTGAGCAGTGTGGTCATCGAGCTGAGTTAGCGCATTCTTTTTACTAGAAAATACAAAATCGCTACCTATTCCTGGATCGCAAGTAATGTTAAAGGTAAGATCATCGAAACAGTAAACAGCATTCAAGTTAAGGATCGGAGCATTAGCCTTATGAACCTTTGTTTGCAAAGTAGTATCACCTACACAACCAGTTTCTGTATCTGTATAAGAGTAGGTAATGTCAATATCTTGGTCTATTCGCGATTGGTTGATAAGTGAAGGATTCAGAATTTTATTCAATTCAATAACTTCTCCATAGAAATTTCCTCCTACAGGATCACCAACAAGAGAAATTGGTGTCTCCGCATAATTGTAATTATCCCTTAGAGTAAATGAAACCGAAGGCACTGTATTTATCTGAGTTTCTTTTATTTTAGTTGGAGATATACAACCCTCCTTAGTTTCGAAATAGTACGAAATATTAAATTTAACTTTTTTGGGTGCAGCCGCAGGAGTCAATGTTGCCAGGCTGGAATTTTCAGCGGAGTAGAAACCTGAAATTGGTCCCGAAAAATGTCCTTTAACTGCTTCAGGATAATTATTCTCAGCAATTAATAGCACCTCATCATCGTTACTGCAGTAAGCAGAATTTAGAACATTAAAATCTACAGGGTTAGATATACGAACAATATCAATATTATCTGTTATCGTGAAAGTTTTGCCATTCTCCGTGTAGATATACGTTACTACATGATTTCCGGTTGAAATTAACTTGGGGTCAATCTGATAACGATGCCCACCAAGGCTTGTCCACTCCACTCCAGGTGTAGTACCTGCAATATCAAAACTCTCCCAAGTAACAGTTCCTAGACCTTCAACACTAACAATAGACGTAGGTGTAGTTGGCGATGCACAGTAAAAACTAGCTAAATCTTTAAAATAAACAGAATCGTTTCTCACAATAACATCATAAGCAACAGTATCCTTACATCCGAAACCATTAGTATAAGAATATTTTAAATTACAGGTTACAGCACCTCCTGAAACATCAATAAGCGAAGGGTAAAAGTAACCATCGGTACCAACGCCAGAGCCCCAAAACGTTCCACCAGTTGGGCTTACATACTTAGATAGTTCATCTTTCCCTTCGGTTGCATTGTATGGCGATGCGGTAACATTAAATGTAGGGGTAGTTACTGGGTTTATTGTGATTGTGGCATTTTCCAATGCAGCATTTGTGGTGTTACCAGTTTGGTCGGTTAAACTAACCAAGGTATATGTTCCACTTACAACATTAATAACATAGGTATCAGCATCGTGGCTGGTAACATTATGGTTCGATGTCCCATCATTATATGTAAATGTATAGGGCTTAACTCCAGTAAAAGTAAAAGTGATTGGAACCGTCTGCCAAGGATAATCACACTTAGAGGTTGAACCAGTGATACGAACGGTAGGCTTTGTATTGATTGATAACGTTCCGCCCGATACTGTGGCACTAGTAGTAGGGGTAGTGTTACCTGCGTTATCCTTAAGCGTAATGCTTATTGGCAAAGTTGAAACTGCATTTCTGTTAAAACTCGAGGCTCCAACTGTATAGAACGCCTTATATGTTTTATCGCCCATATTTACAAAAATGGCCGACTCCCCGTTTACAGTTACGGCACCATCAGCAATGTAATTACTTGCATCGGCAGTAATGGTTACAGGAATAACACTGCCAATACCGTAACTACCCGCAGTAACTAAAGCCGATGAAATAACAGGGAGAACAGCATCTACAAATACACCTGCGGTACTTGCAATATTATTGAGTGTTAAATAGGCATTCGTCGATCCGTATTTGAGCGTTCCTGAATTACGGACAATTGTTGTTCCAAGAACAATCCCATCAAGGTCCAAATTCCCTGAAACTACCGTATAGCTAAACGTCAAGTACATAGTTGTTGAACCACCTGAATAGTAAGCCCTAACAGTACCTCCGGTATTTAAAGTAACATTAATATAAGGTGTACCACTAGAGGTATTAACTGTGATTACCTTGTCATACTTAACCGTAAAAATTAAATTTTGTCCTGCTTTATAGTAGCCATTAGAGGGTACTGTAACATTCTCAACTACAGGAGCATTACCATCAACCCAAACAGAAGATGTACTCCCAATACTACTTAGCGAAGTACTAGCATTATTCCCGGCTAAATCTTTAATAGTTCCGCTACTAAGAGCAATAGTGTTGTCAACATTAATACCATTATTATCATAATCGCCAGCTTGCACAGTATAACTAAACACAATAGAACTAGTCCCCGTTCCTCCCGAATAATACACCGGTTTATTATTACTTGAACCAACATCTATAGTTATATAAGGGGTTCCTCCCGTAGTATTAACGTACACATTCTCATTATAATTTACAGTAAAGTTCATTACTTCCGATTCAGTATATATTCCATTATCGGGAACACTAACCGAGGAAACAGTTGGAGCGTTAGAATCGTAAGTTATACTAAGAGGCGTTGCAGCCGTATTGCCATTACTTGCATTGTCCTGAGCTACATTGGCGTTTACATTAACAACAACAGTACCTTGAGTGGATGGGGTAATATTAGCAGTGTATGTTGTTCCGCTCCCACTAAAACTACCCGCAGTTCCATTAGTAACTGATATATCGCCAACCACAAATCCCGTAACTGATTTACTGAAAGTAATAGTAATTGGAATTGGCGACACATTAGTTGGATTATTTGCCGTAGTAGTAACACTAACAGATGGCCCTGCATTATCAAAATCAATTGAGAATTGTGTTGCAGCAGTATTTCCATTACCGGCGGCATCGGTTGCAACTCCAGCAGCAACATCAACCTTAACCGTTCCAATTCCTGAAGGTATAATATCTGCGGTATAGTTAGCTCCACTTCCACTAAGATTACTTGCAGAACCATTAGTTACAACTACATCTCCAATTGCAAAACCTGAAACGGATTCATTAAAGGTTATACTTACTGGGATTGGGTTTGCATTTGTAGGGTTTGTCTCCGCTGATGTTATTGCAACTGTAGGGCTTTGACTATCAAATGTAATCGAGAAGGTTGTTGCTGCCAAATTTCCATTACCGGCATCATCGGTTGCAACTCCCGCAGAAATATCAACCGAAACAATTCCTTGTCCACTTGGTGTTATATCGGCAGTATAGTTAGCACCGCTACCACTAAGATTGCTTGCTGAACCATTAGTTACAGTGATATCTCCAATTGCAAAACCTGAAACGGATTCATTAAAGGTTATACTTACTGGGATTGGATTCGTACTTGTAGGGCTTATCTCAGTTGATGTAATTGAAACTGTGGGGCTTTGGCTATCAAATGTAATTGAAAAGGTTGTTGCGGCTGAATTTCCATTACCGGCATCATCGGTTACAACTCCCGCTGAAATATCAACAGAAACCGTTCCTTGACCGCTTGAGGTTACATCGGCAGTGTAGGTTGTTCCACTTCCCGAAAAATTCCCAGCGGTTCCATTCGTCACCGTTAAATCATCAACAGTAAAGCCAGTAACAGATTCATTAAAACTTATACTTATTGGAATTGGGTTTGCATTTGTAGGGCTTGTTTCCGAAGATGTTATTGCAACAGTAGGGCTTTGACTATCGTAGGTAACAGAAAAAGTTGTAGCAGCTTGATTACTTGCACCACCTGTTGTTGCAGTACAAACTGCTGCAGGAACATCTACCTTTAACAATCCATCACTTGTTGGCGTTACACTTACAGTAAACACAGGGTTTGCGGTGGAGTTAAAACTCGATAATGTGCAATTATCCACAACAATATCACCTACCTCAAAGCCATCAACAGATTCGTTGAAAGTTATTGTAACTGTAAAAGAAGTTGCATTGGTTGGGTTTAAAACTCCACTTGTTATTCCAACAGTTGGCTGAGCCCAAAGGGATGAATACTTGATTACTGTAAGTAATAGAAGTACGATAACACTATTTGCTTTCATAACAATTGCTGCTTAATTTTTGAGCATAAAGTAATCCTTATCAGTTTTAATCAACTGAATTGTTTTGCCAAAGGTTGAAGCTGTTGTTCCAACCAGAATTAGTCCATCATCATTGGTTTTTAGAACTTTGCCTACATTACCTTGGAAAGTTCTGAATACATCGTTTCCATAGTAAACCTCCCCATTATTATCAACCTTAATAAAGTTAATATATGTTATACCCTCAAGGGTGCTTTCTCCTGCAATAATAGCTGTTCCATCGTTTTTCAGGGTAACCGATTTGGCAACAATACTATTAATATCATCTGTTCGCCATACTTGATCCAACTGCGAATTAACATTTACCAAAGCGGAATTGAGTATTCCATTGTTAAGAAGGATTAACATTCGACTTCCAGAAGAATAAGCATCAATAGCAACCTCATTAACATTTCCGACCTCAACAATCGTATCTGAACCACCAAAAAATTCTTTGGGCATTTTAAAAATTGATGCTTCTCCTGTTGTTCCATGCATTCCCACAAGAATAAGTTTATCATTTCGAATAAATATTTTTTGAAATGAACTATTTAGCCCAATCTGAAAATGACTGTCCCATTTTTTATTACCGGAAGTATCTAGTTGGGATATATAAAAGTCTGTTTTGCTTGTTGAAGAAACATCAGAACTACCCGCGAGGTAAACGCTATTGCCTTCTACAACAATATCATTCACAGCAATATCGCAATCCTGCTTACCTACAAACTTTGTCCACAGAACATCGCCATACTGATTTATTTTCATTAAAAAGGAATGAACTAAGCCACCCGCTTCAACCGATGTTCCACTTATAATAAAACCATCCGAGACTTCCTTTACTGTTTTACCTTCGTCCTTTAAGGCTCCATCGCCATAGGTGTTGCTCCAAATCAAGTTACCATCGCCATCTATTTTACAAGCGTAAATCTGATAATCATTACTATTAACCAAATCCGAACCAACTACCAAATATCCGCCTCCAGAAAGTTCAATAACATCGTTACCTTTACTTTCGTTACCACTTCCAAAAAACTTCACAAAATTCTTTGATTGAAAATCCGATATTGGTTTCTCGCACGAAAATAAAATACTCGTAAAAAGGATTATATAATATATTTTCTTCATACTACTTAATTTTCTTGGGTTTATACACTGGTCGGATGTACGAAACTGAAATATGCGATTGATTCAAAAGCAAATCGTCCTGTACAAAATAGTACTTATTAAATAGTGTTGGATTCGAATAACGTTTCTGATCATTGGCCTGAATCATAGTGCTAAACTTAACACCTCCGGACACGTTTAGCCATCCATCCCAGAGTTTGAAAGAAACCCCAATAGCAAGCAATGGTCTAATGTCAATTTTATTCTCACTTCCGAGCAAGTCCTCTGTGCCAGTAAAAGGTTCCTGTCGGCCAATAATATTGTCCTGCCTTGTTAAACTCACACTCGATTTAACAAGGTAAACGGGCTCAACCCCTACTTTTGCAAATAGGTTAATTCCTTTAAAAACATAGTTATACCTTGCCGCAATGGGTAACCCCACATGCCAACTTGAGAAAGAACCCGAAACACTAGAGTAATCGGTAGGATTGTTGGAATAATCGAAGTTGGATATGGTTAAAGAAACCCCAATACTGTAATCGAACGATTTGTACAACGAATTAAGGTAGTTGAACTCTAGGTTATACCCAATTTTCGGCTTGTAAGTTGGGGTTATAGTTTTAATGTCACTTACACCGTATTGCTCAATAATTGTTGGCATACAGAAGGTAACTCCGCCCTTAAGTTCCAACTTAAATATTGGCTTAGTTCTATATGTTCCATAAAGATTAACAAACTCTTTGGGGTCGTTTGTAGCCAATGAGTAACTAGGAAAATCGTTCAAGAACTTCAGCATAACCTCATCGGCTTGCTGATAGCGCTCGTTAAAAAGATATGTTTGAATGAGTAGTTTGTAAGCTCGAGCCTTTTCCTCCTTTGTAAAACCATCCTTCATACAAGTTTCAAGCATTTTTGGAATCTCGTCGAGTTTTCCCTCGTCGAATTTTCTTTCTGCCTCTTTTAGCGTTTCTGCACAAATAGATGTATTCTGTGCTCTAATCAGATTAACTGAGAATACAAAAAGAAGTATGGGTAAATATTTTTTCATGTGTTTAAAATCTACTAAATTTCAGAATATCAGTGAAATTAATCTTTCTCTTTAGAATTGTTCACTATTGCACAAATAGAATCTTCATATTATAACCATTACCTATAGTGTGAATTATGACATGAACATTTCATCTAAAAACTATTTGCATTTATAAGGTTTATATTCGATATCCTCTCCAACATAATTTTTCCACTCATCCTGGGTTAAGTTACGTTTTAGAAAATCGCAATATCCTTGTAAGAAATTCTCAATATTTAATGGGTATTTCCTAATCAAACCTTGCTTATCGCCAGTATAAACAAACTTACTATCGTTAGAGAAAATAACTGTAGTGGCCCAATTATCATGGTCGCTAAGCACTATTGGCAGAGTATTAAGGTCGGACATATTCCATAACCGAACAGAACCATCAAAGCTCGACGATGCCATATAGTTTCCGTCAGGCGAAAAAGTTATGGATGATATCTTTGCTGTATGTCCACGTAACACCCTTAATTGCTGTCCGGCTTTTGTATCCCATAAATAAATAGTTCCTTCATTACTTCCCAAACCTGCTGCTAAAATTTTTCTTTTGGAATTGTAAGCTATATCGCCCCAGTTTGCCTGAGCAATAGTAGCCAATGTTTTGAAGGTTGGTTTTTCAGCCATTACTTCGTCCAAAAAAACTATACTACCATCCAAGTTTGCAACAAATAGAAGATTGTCCTGTTTGCTGTACTTTACAGCGTTAATCTTAGAACTTGAACGGAACAACTCTCGCCCTTTCAACCTATAGTTTGATGTAATATTTATGGATTGACTGTAAACCACCAATAAACTATCGTTTGGCAGAATATAGAACTCCTTAATTTCATTGGGCTGAATTGTGTACAAATCTGACGATTTTGTAGTTAAATCGTAGGTAAAAAATCTATTATCGGTAACACCATAAAGCAAATTATCGTTCACTAATATTTTCTTAACAATCGACAAACCCGAGTTCATAATAGTAGGCGATTTTGAATCGATATCCCAACTTATTAATTGGCCATCGCTACCGGCAGAGTAGAGCAAATTGTCGACCTGTAAAATTGTACGTACAAAACTTGTATGTCCCTTATAAACATTAAATAAGTCGCCCTTAAAAAGTTTTATTGATGAGTACATTGCCTTGTAAACATCAGGGTCGTACGAAACACCATCAAAATCCTTATTAAAACTGAATGCTTGATATGCCAACAATCCTTTCAATAGAGTATCGGCAGTTAACTGTTCACTTTTAACAGCCATGGACTGTGCGATGGAGAGCATACGTCTGCGTTCAGCCTCTCTACTGGCCTGCTCGGCTCGCTTCTGCTCCTCAAGTGCCTTTTGGGCATTCTGCTCAGCCCTTTTCTGCTGCTCCTGAGCCTCATTCGACTTTTGTAAAGCAATTGCTCTTTGCTTATCGGCCTCCTGTAAGTTCCTGTTTGCAATTATGGTTTGTTGAACCGCTAGTTTTCGTTGTATTTCAGCACTATCTTTTTGGATTGTAGCCAACCGTTCATTATCCAACGCTCTTTCTCTCTCTGTTTGAGCTTCCTCGGCATTCTTTGTAGCAATCTCTTTTTGGGCAACAGCCTCTTCCTGTGCTTTCAAAGCATCCTGACGTTGAACTAAGGCTAAGATTCCAAGACCAATCGAAATAATTGCTGCGGTACCTAATACTACCGCTACTATTCTTGAACGACGGATAGCCCTTTTTTGCAAACGTATTTTATTCTCCTCCTCGGCAATATACTCCTCCTCGCTTGTTTTGAGGTAAACCATAGTACGCTCAAATGCGGGGTTATACCGAACAGCCCAGGCCAAGTTTGGCTTTTGCTTTTCGCGCCAATTCAGTGCAAGTTGCAAATCGGGAGGTCCCCATAAAGATGTTTCGCCTCTATCGTAAAGTTCAGCCGATTCAGCCAAGCGTAAGTACATTTTAACAGCAGCAGCCTCATCCTCAACCCAAGTTTTAAGTTTATCCCAAACACGCATTAAACTCTCGTGGGATATATCTATATAAGAGTTCTCATTTAACTCTACATTTGAACCAGGAGTTAAAAAAGTTCTTCCTTTCTTACGGAAAATATCAACAATTCTAATTACTTCAGAGGGTGTGCTTTCCGAAATAATAGCTAACTCACTAACAGCCGTTGGCCGACGTATTCCTCTATTATCAGCACCCTTCTCGGTAAGTGATTTAAAAATAACCTCACAAACCTTTTTTTGCTCAAACGATATCTCGTCGTAAGCCTCGTTGGCGTGAACCGAGAGCGCTTTCTCCATTCTACCAACTGCCTCGTACTCATTAATTCCTATTGGATGTTCGTGATTTGTATTATTAATCCAGTACTCCCAGGTTCTCATTAATGCATGCTGAAGAATTGGCAATTCGTCAGGATTATTGCCCATTTCGTTAAGAAGGAGCTGAACGAGTTGGTCGGTTATTTTAGCCCCGCCAACAGCAACCGGACCTGTTATTGCCTTACGAAAATCGTCGCGGGTCATCCTTGGAATCAAGTAGTGACTATCGTTAATTGCCTTGGTTAATCCTTGATATGGGGAGCAATCGCCAATAAAATCGGAGCGCATTGTGATTACAACATATATTGGCAATTCCGATTGTTTAACCGCACTTAAAAGAAGGTTTACGAAATGCTCCGATTGATTAATTGAAGTGGAGTCCTTGCTTGAGTATTGATATCGAAATAACTCCTCGAACTGGTCGACAAGAATTAGTATATTTTCATCGTTATTTATTCCATACTGATTAATTACATTCTGAATACCTGCCGATGAACGCCTAAGTAATGCTTGGTCTATAAAAGCATCTGTTTTCTGATTTGCAACATCAGCATTATTTCCCATTACCTGCGATATGGACTCTGCAAGATTCCCGATAGGATTAAGTCCTGGACGAGTAATTACAATCTTCCACTTGGATTTTCCGTTATGTAAAAAACCTCCATAAAGGGTAGGAAGTAATCCACAATAAATAAGGGACGATTTACCTGTACCCGATGCACCAAGTACTGCCACAAATTTATTCTGCGATAGGTTGGTAAGCACCTCCTCGCTCTGACCCTCGCGGCCAAAGAACAAATGGGCTTCGCTAGTATGGAAAGGTCTTAATCCTGGAAATGGATTTAACAGATTGTTTGTTACAACACCTTTTTTGGTTAATGTAACCATATGGCTTAGTTATTATATTGTTCTACAGTATGTTTAACTTTATTTCATCCGCCTCAACAACACGTACCTCGTTGAAATAATTTTCAAAAAAACTAGTGTCTAAATCCTTGGAGCTCTTGACTAACACTAACTTCTTGTTTGGCTTGGAAGTCTCAAGTCCAGGAGATTTAAGAATATCGTGAACCTTAACATTTATCCACTGCTGATTTTCCAAAGTATAATTCACAACAACAACCTGGGCATTGGCCAAATATCGCAAATGTTCGTTGTACGTAATGCCGTGGAAGTTAATACCGAATTTTAACCCTGCGGAATTAGCTTCTTTATCAATAATGTTTGAAATTGAATCGTTTTGTTTATCCGCTATAACATACAAATCTGGCAAAGTTTCCCTCTCCTGTACTATTGAACTCTCTCCCGA
>CAZTVY010000045.1:0-5006 GCA_964617235.1 uncultured Rikenellaceae bacterium
TTGTTGATAACAATGGTCAGGTCATTCCAGAATATATCTCCGATTACTACGATACCTCTGACTTTAAAATGTACCTCGACCACCAAAACCGACGCCCAAAGCGTTATAAAATTAGGGTTAGAAACTACTGTGCCTCGGGTGATTCATTTTTAGAAATAAAAATCAGGATACCTTCGGGTAAAACCATTAAGAAACGTATACCTGCTACAAACCAAGAAATAAATAAAAACAACATTTCAGAATTCATAAGCAATAAGAGCCCATACTCATTAGGAGACTTATCGCAAACACTCGAAACACGATTCAATAGGCTAACCCTAGTTAGCAAAGAGTTTGATGAGAGAATTACTTTTGATTTCAACTTGCTTCTAACAATACCCAACACAGAAAAACTTAAACAATTTGAGGATATCTGTATTATTGAAGTAAAAAGAAGCAAGCATAAATCAAATAGCGAAATCTCTCAATTAATCAAACAATCGGGTATAAGACCTATGGGATTTAGTAAATACTCCATAGGTTGCGCGCTACTCTACCCAAAAATCAAAAGCAACAACTTTAAGAAAACTTTTCTCCACATAAAAAAGCTACAAAATGAATACATTGAGCCTTATAATGCAGTCGGATAGTTTACAACTATTTGGGATAGACATAATAAATGCCAACGATTTTTACACCCTGCTACTGCGGTTTATCCTCAACATCGCGGTATTATGGATTACTGTTCGTTACCTATACTACCCCAGAACATTTCGGAAGGACTATGTATTCACCTTCTTACTTCTAGGAATAGTTGTATTCTTTATGTGCTACTTACTGGCAAACGTAAAACTGCAACTTGGTTTTGCACTAGGTTTATTTGCTGTATTTGGGATTATTCGGTATAGAACCAATCCTATTCCAATTAAAGAAATGACCTATCTGTTCCTAATAATAGCAATATCGTTGATTAATGCAATATCCTCTAAGAAAGTCAGCTACGCTGAGTTGCTGTTCTCAAATTTTGCATTGGTGGGTGTAACTCTAGTACTAGAGAAAGGTCTTTTTATAAAGCATCTTTCGCAAAGAATTGTTGTTTACGAAAAGATTGATTTAATAAAGCCCGAGAAGCGTACAGAGCTTATAGCCGATTTAAAAAGCAGGACTGGACTCGATATAAAGAGCGTTGAAGTTGGGAAAGTAGATTTCCTAAGAGATATTGCTTGGCTCACTGTACACTTTCCTTCGGAAAATATTAAGAACGAAGATGAACTAAACCTTAACGAAAGTCAGATTGTAGATGACGATGATTAACCGTTAAACAATCTCAACCATCTTAAAAGGTAACTTAACCAGCGCCTGGAAATCGCGACCTAGATTCTTGATAGTATCGTCATCCTCTTCGTAGTACCAATTTATAACGATGTTATGCCCGTGGGTATAACTCTCGTCAAGCATTTTGAATAATGCAAAAATAAACCTGTTAGAACCGCTATTGATATACTCCATTTTAAAATTAACCCTAGTCAGAGGCTCTGGATTATCTAAATAATCCTCAGCCCACTTTAGTACAGGCTGAAAAAAAGCTACAGCATCCTCAGGAATTGACCGACCCGAAAGTTGAAGAATACCTGGTTTAAACTCTATATGTGGGGTTTTTGTAGTTCCCTTAATAAAAAGACTATTTACTACCGCCATGATCCAACATTTTTTAGTGCTGTAAATTTATAAAATTTGATTCCCAAATCAAATATATAAGATTTTATTATAAATAAGCGACATTAAATTTGAAGTAAAATTCAAAACAATATTTCATAACCAGTGAAACCTGACACCACCATTTGGCATAATATACATAAAATCTGCATTAATGCTCTTGTTGATTTTGGCATCTAAAAATAATGTGATGTTTAGCGATGATGATGTTGACAACTTTATACCAAGTATCATTTGTTCCAAACCTATACGGCCAATAACATCGGGTTGAAACTTCTCCTCTCCATCTAAAGAGCGATTCCCGCCCTCGGCACCAACTCCGATATATGGATTTAGAATTATCGGTATATAAAACTTTAAATCTAGTCCATATCGCATACTACCCTTCTTCCATTCAACTTTATTCTGGCTATCAATAACACCACCCAACAGAAAACCTTCTGTTCCAAACCATGTGCCAATGGCCATTTTTTTGGTAATTGAAAAGTCGCTGGTACAAACCTTACTTAGCCTGTAGAATTGTACATCTATTCCTGTAGGTTCAAGAACATCGAGACCTAATCCAACTCTCCAACGACCGGTATGGTCTTTTTTATCCTGCAACCAGTTGGATTTTTTACGTTGAGCCTGTAACTGCTGTGTACAACAAAACATCAATAGCACAACGATGCTAAATGTAACAATACGAGACATCTTTACCATATTATGAATTTAAATTGAAATACTTAGGCTAATTTTAAGGATATTGTAAACGTGCTACCTTTATTTAGTTCGCTCTCAACAGAGATAGTTCCTCCATTACGTTCTATAAACTCCTTGCTCAAAATTAAACCCAAACCAGAACCTTTTTCGTTATGGGTGCCAGGGGTTACAATGTCCTTATCAATTCTGAAAAGTTTCTTAATTCTATCGCTACCAATACCCACGCCGTTATCGGCAATACTAAGATAACAGAATCCATTACCTACTCTTGAAGAAATGGTTATTTGCCCATTATCATTGGTGAACTTAACCGCATTGGTTATAAGGTTGCGAATAACCGTATGAAGCATATTTACATCTGCAAAAACAATAATATCTTCAGATACATTTAGATTGAGTGTGATATGCTTTAAATCGACTTTAGATTTAACCAACTCAAGACTTTCCTTAATTAATGAAAGTAAACTTAGTGCCTCTGGACTAAACTTAATATCTCCCATTTGGCTAGTAGACCAATCGAGCAAGTTTTCCAACAGACTATAGGTTGTATGCGATAGTCTATTAAGTTCCTCAATAATACGTTTGGTTCTCTGCTTATCAATATCGTCAATGTCAGTTAAGATATAACCTGTTGTACTAACAAGAGTGCTTATTGGGTTTCGCAAATCGTGAGCAATAATGCGGAAGAATTTATTCTTTGTGGCATCACTAATCTCCAACTCATTCTTCTTCTTCTCAATTTCCTCCTTTTGAGTTTCCAGCTCTACATTTTTTGCAGTAATCCAATCGTTAGCCTCCTTTAGATGTTCTGCCTGAACAAGAATCTCCTCATTCTGAATCAGTATCTCTTGAGTTCGCTCACGGACAAGTTGCTCAAGTTTATTTTTTTCGAGTATTAATCGGTAAGTGTAAAACTTTACAATAGATATAATTAGCAAAATGGCCGCAATTAAATATCCGAAAAGTGCATAAATAGTCCTATACCAAGGAGGTAAAACACTGAATTGGTACTCTGCAACTGGACTTTCAATTCCGTAAATATTTTTGGCTTTGACCCTAAATGTATAACTTCCTTCAGGTAGGTTGGTGTACTCTTTTTTTACTTCGTTTGTCCATGCTGACCATTGCTTATCGTAACCCAAAAGCGAATAGCTATATAACTTTTTAACATCGCCTTCAAAATAAGGCCATGAATAGAAAAAAGTAATTGAGTTATTACTATACTTTAAAACGGTACCAAAATCAACAACTGAACTTGTATCAACAATAAAATCAATATCACCTACCCGTGAGTAATTTGTACCTCCAAAAAGAAGTGAATCTCCACTAACAACTTTGCGAATTAAGGCTGGCGGAATGTTATAAAAATTAAGTTCAGGGCTGTTTTTCCTTAGGAATACTCCTTCTTTGGTACTAAACCACAACAGCGAATCGCGGTGATGTATAACATAAAATAAGGTTAACTCCGCAGCCCTATTCCTGTTTCTGGTTAATGAGTCTAATTTAGCCCGATCTTTCTGTTCTTCATTAAGATTCTGCTCTGTTAGCGGATAAATTTCAAAACGGTTCAGAGAATCAATAAAGTAATAGTAATTTGTGTCAGTTTCGAACACCACTGGGCTATGTATATCATATATAGTAAGGTATCTTGTTTTAGGAAAACCTAGTAACGAGTCACAATGCTCAACTACAGGATTTACTGAGCAAATATTTTTAACCCGATAAAGACCCTTTTGCCGAACCCTAGCCCACAAGTTACATAATGTGTCTTCACCAATTTGGCTTACAGACTCGTTCACCAAAAATTTCATACCTAAATCCTTCCATCCACCCTGAGAGTAATTCAACTCCGCAATTCCTGTATTTGTAGCCAAATACAATCGTTCTGGCTGCATTTTACTCTGCTGCAAGCTGTTAACAGCATCGTACTTTGCAATTTTTCTTGATTTTTCTCCATTAATTTGATAAACACCTGTTCGGGTGGCAACTAAAAGAATAGTATTATTATCGGGAATAAAGTTAACCTCATCAACACTGGTTTTTATCATTTTTTCAGAGCCTGGTGGCTGAAAGTATATGAAACCCCAAGCTTGTTCAAAATCACCTTCAACTTCAGCAAAAGTATTCAATTCAACTGAATTTGGATTAAGCTTAGTGTAAAATATGCCCGAAGCAGTTGAAACATAAATATAATTGCCAATTTGAGCTACGTCAGATAGCACTCCACTAATTCCCATTGCCTCGCTCCAATATCGGTATGACGACATAACCTCTACATGGCAAATACCATTATCGAGCGCTAGCCATAAGTTATGCTTATCATTTGAGAATAAGTATAGGGTGGGGCTTTTAACACCAATTGTTCTGGAATCAACTATATCCAGAACATTCCAAGCCTTATCAACAATTAATAAATCGCCAGAAATTGAACTGAATGCATAAACATTTTTGGTTATCTCTATTCCGTGATAAAAGGAATGCTTAATAAAATAATCATTTGTTTTTTTTGCCTTTAAAGATAAATTAGCAACAGATTGAATTTTTTGAATAGAGGATAATGTATCTACCAAGAAAAAACCCTTTTTTCTTGTTGCAATCAACAATCCTCT
>CAZTVY010000045.1:5041-13156 GCA_964617235.1 uncultured Rikenellaceae bacterium
AATATCGGAAAAAAAATCGCCCCCTTTAATTAACTTAAAAGCTCCTCCTGTATACTTCATTAGACCTACGCCTAACTCTTGAACATAGTAACTATTGCAGACCGAAAAACTCAAGTAAAAACCTTTGCTCCTACTTTTAAAGTAAGTAAACATTCCATTACAATACTTGAAAATAAATTTATCGGAAAGGAAGAAGACAGTATCACCAAAACAATTTATATCCCAAATCTCTTTAAAATCCAAATAAGCAGAATCAATCTTAGGCACAAGTGAGCAATACTCCATTATACCTTTACTATTTGGGGCTAAAAAGCCCATTTCACCATATCCTCCAACAAAAATACTACCATTAGCCCCTAATGCAAGACTCCTTACGGTTGAACTATTATTCAGACCATGCTGTGTCCAGTTTTCCCCATCATACTCTAAAACTCCTAGAGCATTGCCAAAGTACATAACACCCCTATTATCCTGAGCAATTGCCCAGTTCTGAAGTCCTGCTTTGTATTCGTCAACAGAGAAGTATTTTGCCTGAATTAGCCCACGAGGTTGCGAAAAAAGAACTGTGCTTAAAAAGCTAAAATAACATACCATTAAAAAAGAATTCTTACTATGCACAACTAGTTTATTCATAGCAAGAATCTTAAAGTTTAGAATCGTCAAAATTACCCAACCTCCTTAGTGCCTCATCCTTGTATAGCCTACCAATAGGAATCTCAACTTTACCAATTTCAACAGAAGAACTGGTGAACGCATCAATATGCTTAATCGAAACTATAAACGACCTGTGGACTCTAACAAACTCCTGAGAATTTAACGATTGCTCAAAATAACTTAAATTTTGCTTGGTTACAACAGTTTTACTCGGAGTTACAACCTTTACATAATCCTTAATGCTTTCGAAATAAAGAATATCGGCCACGTTGAGTCGGATCATCTTCTTATTTTCTTTAAGAAAAATGTATTCAGATGAATCTGCAGTAGATGATTGTGTTGTTTTCTTAGATTTTTTGTCAATAATCTTATTTATCGCACGAACAACTCTCTCCAAAGTAATTGGTTTTAAGAGATAATCGACCACGTTTAGTTCAAATCCTTCAATAGCATAGTTCTTATTCGCTGAGGTAATTACAACCATCGGTGGGTTTGAAATTGTTCGAAGGAAATCAATCCCCGAAATTTTCGGCATCTCAATATCAAGAAATAGAAAATCCACTTCGAACTCATTTAATGTGCCCATTGCAGATATTGCATCGTTAAACCGAGCAACAACTTCAACATTGGGAATCTTTTTAAGATATCCCTCCAAAACCTCAATGGAAAGAGGTTCATCGTCAACAATAACACATTTCAACTTCATTGGTAAATAGGGTAAAAAAGTAGTAAAAACACTATGGTTAAAAATTGCGGGCAATTTAGAAAAATTTTAACACAATTTAAGTTCTTTTTTTACCAAAAAACTCATTCCGAGCAAATGGTTTTTTATGGGTTGTTATTTGCATTTTGTCGACAAGAGAAATTTTGATGTAAATATGAAAGTATATTACGCAAAATTTCTTTTTAAGATTAATTAACCAACCTAAACTTTATTTAAACCATGAGAAAATCTTTACTAAGCATCTTTACGCTATGCTTGTTAACAGTTAGCCTAATCGTTAATCAGGCTGTTGCTGTTCCAGCGTATCCTGGATTAATCCAGTACAAGCAAGCTAATGGAAAAACTGTCACCATTCAACTTAAGGGTGATGAGAGAGTTAAATGGGCTCTTACCGATGATGGTTATACTTTGATGATGAACAGCAAGGGAAATTACGAGTATGCTATTCAGAATGACAAAGGAGACCTTACTCTTTCTGGCATTGAAGTAAACAATACAAAAAGCAGAACTGATGCAGAGAAAAACCTTCTTGCAAAATTAGAAAAGGGCTTATACTATAGCAATAGCCAATTATCTTTGATGAAAAGCATTTGGGAGATTAAGTCTGCTGAAGGACAAAAAGCATTTCCAACTACCGGAAACAGAAAACTTGTTTGTATTCTAATGGGGTTTAAGGATAAGGCATTCACAAAAACACAAGCCGAATTCAACAATCTTTTCAACCAAGTTGGTTATAGCACTGGTGGTGCAACAGGTAGCGTGAAAGATTTCTATCTGGAAAACTCTTGGAATCAATTTAACTTGACTGTAGATGTTTTTGGCCCTTATACTGCAAGTCAAAATATGTCGTACTATGGTGCAAACGATGCAAGCGGAAATGATGCCAATCCTAGAGCATTAGTTACCGAAGCAGTTAATGCTGCTGATGCTTCCGCAAACTTTGCTAACTACGATAATGATGGTGACGGAACTGTTGACGGTGTTTACGTAATATATGCAGGGTATGGTGAGGAAGCTGGTGCAAGCACGAGCGCTATTTGGGCACATGCTTGGAGTATAACAACAGTTGTTAAAGATGGTGTTTCCATTAGCAAGTATTCATGTTCTGCTGAGTTAAGTGGTTCATCGGGAACAACCATTACTGCTATTGGCGTTATTTGCCACGAATTTGGTCACGTATTGGGTGCTCCAGACTACTATGATACAAACTATAGTACTGGTGGTCAATTTGACGGTACTGGTTACTGGGATATGATGGCTGCTGGCTCTTGGAACAATAATGGTATTACCCCTGCTCACCATAATGCTTATACTAAAGTTAAAGTTTACGGATGGGCATCGGCAACGGTTATTTCTTCTGCTGCACAAATTACTGTAAATCCAGTTATTGGAAATCAGAGTTTCTACCAAATAAACTCTACTACTTCTGGAGAATACTGGATTATGGAAAACCGTCAACAAACTGGTTTTGACTCCTATATTCCTGGCCATGGCTTAATGGTTTATCATGTTCATTCAACAGTTGCTAGTGCAAGCTCTAGCAACAATATTAACGCAACATATCCTCAAAAGATGTATCCGGTTTGCGCCAATGCAACATCAAACCCTGGCTCAACTGCTTCTACATATGGTACTATTAATGGAACAGGTTGTCCATTTCCAGGCTCTGGTGCAAAAACATCGTTTACCGATGCTACTACACCTAATATGAAATCGTGGGCTGCTGCAAATACTGCAAAACCTATGACCAATATTGTTGAGAATGCTAGCACAAAGGTTATTACCTTTGACTTTATGGGTGGTTCCGTAACCCCAACTGCTCCAACTGCTACATCGGTTGCTGCTTCAGGCGTTTCAACAACTGGTGCAACATTAAATGCTTCAGTTACTGCAAACAACGCAACAACAACTGTTACATTTGAATATGGCACAACAACTAGTTATGGAAATACAGTAAATGGTAATCCAAACTCTGTTACTGGTGCAACTGCAACTAGCGTAAATGCTGTATTAACAGGACTAACCCCAAACACAACATATAACTATAGAGTAAAAGCTGTTAACTCGGTTGGAACAACCTATGGAAGCAATATGACTTTCACAACTACAGCAAATCCTACTTCATTGTCACTTCCTGTTACCGAAAACTTTACATCATCAACACTTCCAACCAATTGGACAACCCAAAATACTGGAACAAGCATTACCGAACGTTGGAGTGCTTCTAACACAGCCAATGCGGGCGGTGCTGCTTACGAGATGAAGTGTACATACCAAAATGTTAATCCAGGAACATCGCGTTTAATAACTCCTGCTATTAACACCGTTGGCGTTAGCCAAGTTACGTTCTCGTTCAAGCATATGTTAGATGCTTACGGAACAGGCGCAACGCTTAGAGTTCAAACTTCGAACGACAAAACTAACTGGACAAATACAAGTTGGTCTGCCGCAACTTCTAGCACTAACATTTCGGCTGTTACTGTTAACGTAACAGTTACAACTAACTTAAACTCTGAAACTACCTACTTTGCTATTATTATTGATGGCAACCTTTACCAAATTGATTACTGGTATATTGACAATGTTTCAATTACTGCAGGTAGCGGAGCAACCGTTCCTACTGTTACAACAACTGCAATCTCTGCTATTACTTCTAGCGGTGCGACTAGTGGTGGTAATGTAACTGCCGACGGTGGAGCAACTGTAACTGAAAGAGGTATTTGCTACAGCACAACCGCAAACCCAACTACTGCAAATACTAAAGTTGCTAATGGTTCTGGCACTGGCTCTTTCACTGCTAACATGACTGGTTTAGCAGCCAACACAACTTACTACGTAAGAGCTTATGCAATTAATGCACAAGGAACTGCTTACGGTTCACAAGTTTCCTTTACAACATTAACTAGTGGTGGAACAACAACCGATATCACAATTGGAACTGGTACCTCAACTCAAGGTTATCCAATTAACTGCTACTACGGTTATGAGAGAAGCGCTTCCATTTACACTGCAACTGAAGTTGGAAGCGTTGGTTCAATCAGTAAAGTTGCTTGGTATCCTACTTTAACCACAACCTACAACGTTCCTATTAAGATTTACATTAAGCATACAACTGCTACAACCCTTACAGCTAGCACTTGGGCAACACTAACTTCGGGTGCAACCCTTGTTTACAGCGGTACAATGGCAGGAACTACTGCAAATACTTGGAAAGAATTCGTTCTATCAACAGCGTTTAACTACACTGGCGGTTCAAACAACCTAATGGTGCTTGTTGAAACCAACTACGGAGGAACTGGTGCTGGTTCAAGCACAGGCGCAGCCGTACGTTATACTTCTGCAACAAGCAAGCATTTGTATATTAGAGCCGATAACTCTGCTCCAACAGGAAACGGAACAGTGTCGAGCTACCGTCCAAACATCAAGTTAACAATTGCAACATCGTCAAAAACTCCAACAGATGTTAACGAGGTTGAAAACAACGTTATCCTAAGTGTTTATCCTAACCCAACAAAAGATTGGATTAGAGTTGAAAGTAATGTTGAGATAAAATCAATTGAAATTTATTCTGTTACAGGTGCAAAGGTTTACTCAAAGCCAGCAGTTTCGAATGAGATTGATCTAACAGATTTCCAAAGTGGTGTATATATTATGGTGGTTAACGATGGTGTTAAACGCCACACTTTGAGAGTAGTTAAGCAATAAATAGTTTTTTCAGTTCTGGTTTTAAGGCTGTGACTTCCGGGTCACGGCCTTTTTTCTTGCTTTAACATTTATTTAGAGAAATTTTAAATAATTTTTCAAATTAACACATATAGATATATTGATTTGTATTATATTTGCACCAAGAAACAATTAAAACATTACAATATGGAATTCGAAGTAACATTTCAAGGAAACAAACAAGTGATTGCTCACGTAGGCGAGCATACCATTTTAACTGACCAACCTATGTATGGTGGTGGCGATAATAAAGGGCCAGCTCCTTTTTCGCTCTTTTTAGCATCGATTGGAACATGTGCAGGAATTTACGTAAAATCATTCTGCGACCAACGCGGAATACCAACCGATAAGATTAAAATTGTGCAAAAGCATAAATTCAACCAGTTAACTCATATGGTTGAAGATTTACAGATTGAGATTAATCTTCCATCCGATTTTCCTGAGAAGTACAAGGATGCAGTAATTAAAGCAGCCGACCAGTGTGCAGTTAAGAAACATCTGCACAACCCGCCACATATGAGCGTAACTACTAAAACGATATAAAAAAAGCGGCTTAAGCCGCTTTTTTATCAAACTATCTTAATTAATACTCATCTCGTTAATGATATTCTGCGCTCCAGCAAATTTATCAATTACAAATAACACGTAGCGAATATCAACAATAATGGTGCGCTGCATATTGGGCTCGAACATAAAGTCGCAAGCCATTGCCTCAGAGTTTCCATCGAATGCGATTCCAATAAGCTTACCACTGCCATTCAATACAGGACTACCAGAATTACCTCCGGTAATATCATTATCGGTTAGGAAACATACAGGCATTTTTCCATCGGAGCCATATCGACCGTAATCCTTATTACGCCAAAGCTCTTTCAACTTCGGATGAACCTCAAACACATCATGGTTAGGATTTTCCTTTTCCATAACTCCATCGAGGTATGTAAATGGTTTATAGGTCATACCATCAACTGGTTTGTAACCGATTACTTTACCATAGGTTAAACGCATTGTGGAGTTGGCATCGGGGTAGCGTAACTTACCTGAATTCATTTCCAACATACCCTTTGTGTAAATCTGCATAGCCTTCTCGTAGTCGAGTTTAGCGCTATACATTTGAGGATAAATAGAGTCCCAAAGCGCATTGTAATTGTGGTACAGGATAAATATTGGGTCGTTAAGCAATGAATCAGAAACAGGATTTTTAATCAACCTTTCTAAATTCTTTGGCGAAGTGAAGTACGACCTCTCATAAAATCCTTGAACGTAATAAGGGTAAAGTCTATTAATATCGGGCAATTTCTTAATGGCATTCATCAATCCTAGGTTTGAACAAGTTCCAACATTGTTGATTAAATCGCCAAAAGCAGTTATGTACAAACCTAAATCGGGCTCGTAGTAGTATTTTTCAAATATCGAATTTAAATTCTTTTTAAGTAGTTTTCCTTCTGCTCTAATATTATCCTTTTTCCAGAACTTAAAGGGACTATAAGGTTTTCCTTGCTCAAATATGGCCTGAACAAAATTACCCGATGCATTTACATTTTTATAAACATCAACAGGATAAAACGATAGAGCAGACAATGAGCCCTCAAGCGCCTCCCACTTGTTCTGCTTCGATTGCTCAAAGTATCCCTTAATCACAGGAAGTGATGTTAAATAACGGCTACGCATAGAAGGATTTTGGTTTACCCACTCCTTAAAGGCATTCTCGCGTTCACCCAAGCGTTCTACAACCTTAAATCGGAACATGGATTCTGCCTGCCAAGTATCCTTTTGGTAGAAGTTTACAAGATAATCGTGCTTATCGGTATAGTCAACCTTAACCCTTGGGTCGCGAGCCTGCGATTCCTTAATAACGTTAATCATTCTTCCCCAAACATCGCGCTTCCAAGGAGCCACAACATCGCGGGCATCTTGCGCCTCAAACGATGTAGCATAACGGTGAGTTTCACCTGGATAGCCAATTATCATTGCAAAATCGCCTTCGTTAACGCCACTCAAATCAACCTTTAAGTAATTCTTGGAATTGTAAGGAACGTTTTTAGTGCTATACTCCGCAGGTTTTCCATCGGGCGAGGTGTATATACGGAAAATACAAAAATCACCTGTATGGCGTGGCCAATGCCAGTTATCGACATCGCCACCAAAGTTACCAATTGATGAAGGAGGAACACCTACCAAACGAACATCGAGGTAACGCTCATAAACGAACATATAAAAGGCATTGTTGTTGTAAAACGGCTTTACCAAAACATGGTTTCCTGTTTTGATTGCGGTCTCCTCCTCAATCTTCTGCATTACAGATTTTAACTGCTCAAAATAGTCCTTATTGGGTAAACTTGGGTCAACAGCTGAAAGAACCTTATTGGTAACATCCTCTATTCCAACTAAAATCAATGCTGTTTTGCCTTTAATTGGCAACTCCTCAGCAAAGTTCTTAGCCCAATAACCATTCTTAAGCAGGTTATTCTCTGTAGAACTCTGCGACTGAACCGCATCGACCCCACAATGGTGATTGGTAAGAAACATTCCCTTTGCCGAAACCAACTCGCCAGTACACCCACCATCGTCGAACTGAACTATTGCATCCTTTAAACTCGAATTATTAATACTATAAATATCCTCGGCAGTTAACTTTAAGCCCATAGTCTGCATTGTGGCAACATTCTGATGAATTAGGTTGATAAGCCACATCCCCTCGTCGGCTACTGATAACTTAAAGGAAAGAACCAAAAGGATTACCAATGCTCTTTTTACAAAAAATCGAACCATATTGTTTGATTTAAGAAGAATTATAACATAAAGTTAAAACAAATATTTCTAGGCATTATAAATAGGCCTTATTTTCTAAAATATTTAACAATTATTACAAAAATCAATAAAAGGAAAACCACAATGGCGAACGATAACCGATTATTTGAAGTTTGTTTCATACTAAGCAACTGACTCGATAGCATATTCTCATCAACAAACTTAGAATCGGGCAAGTTACGCCAATGCCATTTGCCAATTAT
>CAZTVY010000046.1:0-13061 GCA_964617235.1 uncultured Rikenellaceae bacterium
GCAAAATACCGACCTGTTGCTCTGCCAAAAGTAATTCTATTGCCATTTTCGTCAGTTACAATTAAACCTAGAACTTTTTTTCCAATTGTACCTTGGTATTTAGATGATTCCATTAATGCATAGTATAACCATCCTGCGGCAATACTCAATAGAATGAACAAAAACAGGGTTCCAGCTATGGCTGTAGCAATTGCAATAGCCTGAGTCTCGTTTAAATCGCCATCCGAAGATTTAATTGCGGTATAAATAATAGTTCCAATAAATGGAATAAAAAAGATTAGCTGAATAGTTCCTAAAATAGCGCCATCAAGCAAATGCGCAATAAAGCGCCACCAAAATCCTGCATATTTATTTTCCATACTTTTTATTATTAAGTTTACAAATTAGTATACGACCTAGTATTGATTAAAAAATTGGCAAATAGTTTAACTACCTCAACATTAACAGAGTTTCCAAATTGTCTGTACGCCACCCTGTCGGTTGGGTGAATCTTAAAAGTATCAGGAAAACTTTGTAGTCGGGCACACTCCCGTGGAGTTAATCTGCGTTTTAACGGACCAACAATAGATGTTTGCGTTATAGCCACTAAAGCAGGAAAGTGTGTTGGTGCTTTAGCTCTCAATCCCGAAGGGCGGAAATGCATTATGGTATCCCATAAATTGGGATTTGCTGTTTTTCCCGCCTGCCACTCAAATTTCGCCTTTGCCCCCTTGAACGCAGAATTTTTACGTGCCTTTAGCAACCATCGTGTCAAAAACTTACGGTTAGCCTCGAATAGTTGTTTATTTTTCAGAATAAAGGATTGCTTCCATTTAGGGTACAAATTGAATTCATCGGCAGGGACATCTATATGAAAATAATCTGCCCAAACGGGAAATCCGGGTAAATCGCCCTTGATATTCTGAATAAACTCATTCCAAAGGTCAATAATTGACTCTTCGCTTTTGCTCAGTTTATACTTTCGAGAATTAGAAGAATTTGAATCGATAACAGACAATGCATTCGAAGTCTTATACTTTGCTGGTTTTACGGGTAAAAAAGGAAGGTCACCAATATCCTTACGAACACAAGCGATAAAAACCCTCTCTCGGTGCTGAGGAACTCCTAAATAATGAGGACTATAAATTATGGGCTCTGGCGAAACGTTATAACCCAGATGCTTTAGATTATAATGAATTGTTTTCCATGTATTACCGCCATCGTGTCCCGCAAGGTTACGAACATTTTCAAGCAGAATGTACTTAGGTTTATGGTACTTAACAATTCGAACAATATCGAAAAAGAGCGTACCCCTTGGGTCATTAATTCCTTTCCTGTTGCCAGCTTTGGAGAACGATTGGCAAGGAAATCCTCCGCAAAGTAAATCGTGCTCAGGAATATCTTTTTCATCAACCTTTGTTATGTCGCCATACGGCTCAATTCCAAAGTTATCGAGGTAAACCTTTCGGCAATCGGCATCAATATCCGATGCAAAAACGCACTCTCCGCCCAATTGGCTAAGCGCAATATGAAAACCACCTATACCGCAGAATAAATCGACAAACTTGAACTGTTTCATTGTTCAAATATAGGAAACTCAATACGTTCTACAATGGATTATTAAAATTTATAAAGATAGCGTATTGCCTCACCAAATTCCCTGCTCCAGAACCACTCGGCATGTCGGCCATCAGGAGCAATTTTTGTTTTTACATAGTACTCATCGTCAAACCCAGCATTCTTGAGTAATTCCAGAGTCCTATTTAGGTCTTCAACCATACCTACGCCCTCTTTCTCACCAGCCAAGAAGTATAACTGCTGTACCTTTTTGCGCTTATACTTTTGTAAATAGATATTCATTTTTGGGGAGAACCAAAGCGAAGGTGAAAAAATTGCTGCTTTCCCAAAAACATCGGGGTACTCCAACGCTGCATATAGCGAGATTAATCCACCCATTGAACTACCCATAATTGCAGTATTTTCCCTTCCTGAAAGAGTTCTATAATGTCTATCGATAAAGGGTTTTAGTGTATTTACAATAAACTTAACATACTTCTCGCCATCACCTCCAATGCCTAACGAGTCGTTTTTCCATGGTGAATACTCATTGATACGTTCCTTTTCATCGTTGTAAATTGCTACAACTATGGCTGAGAAACCTCGGTAGGTATAAAGACTATCCAAAATCTCATCAACCTTCCATTCCCCTGCAAACGAGGTTGCATTATCGAATAAGTTCTGTCCATCGTGCATATAAATTACGGGGAACAAACCTCCTGTAGAGTAGTTTGGCGGTAAGTAAAGCCGGATTGTTCGCTTACGATTTAGCTGTGGAATTTCGAATATTGTGGGTAAAAAACGTACACTTTTAGTTGCAGTTGATGCCATTTGTTTTTTGGGAACCAAATCGCGCCAAGCACTAATATTAATAATTGCTGTATCATTTTCGGTTTTAACAAAATATCTATTGGGAATATCGGCACCGTTGGCATTTACCTCTACATTCAGCCAACTTCCTCTACAAATTTTATACTCAAAAGAGTCAACCCCATCCGGTAAGTTCAAAATAAACTTAGCAGAGTTGTATGGTTTAAACACAAAATTAGAACTATGTGTATCCCATCCATTAATTGAAGATGCCAAGTAGATTGTATCATTCTTAGGTGTATTGGAGGGGAGCGAATCCAAAACAATCACCTGAGAAAATGAATAATTGAGCGATGCTGCTATTGCTACAAAAAATAGAATCGACCTACGAATCATATCCGAATAGTATTGGAATATTCAAATATACTACAATCAACTAATATTTAGAATTGAAATTGCAATATCCTTGTAAAAACGCTTTTACGCTATTATATTTGCGCACAATTTGGCCCCATAGTTCAGCTGAATAGAACGTCAGATTCCGGTTCTGAAGGTCGGGGGTTTGAATCCCTCTGGGGTCACATTTAAGGTCAATCCAAATTAGGATTGACCTTTTTTATGTACTATAATTGTTTGATTACTTTTGGCCTTGGTGTTGATTTGAATAATATTGCAACTACAGGATTTATAACAATTGGAGCAATTGTAAAATTCTAAAGAAAAGCCAGACATTAGTTCTGGCTTCTCCTTTTATATTCTTTGCAAACATCTGTCAGCCCGCACTCCTCGCACTTGGGCTTTCGGGCAATACAAACATACCTACCATGAAGAATCAACCAATGATGTGCCTTAGGAAGTAATTCCTCCGGGAAATATTGAACTAACTGCTGCTCAACAGCCAATGGAGTTTTAGCATTTGTAACCAGCCCTATCCTATTGGCAACTCTAAAAACGTGAGTATCTACAGCCATTGCGGGTAGGTTAAAAACTACCGAAGCAATTACATTGGCAGTTTTACGCCCAACCCCAGGCAGCCTCTGCAACAATTCCACATCGGAAGGAACAACTCCATTGAACTCAGACTGAAGCGTTTTGGCCATTCCAACCAAGTGCTTTGCTTTATTATTCGGATATGAGCAACTTTTAATATAACTCAACACCTCTTCAACACTGGCGTTCGACAATGTCTCCGCATCAGGGAATCTTTCAAAAAAAGGAGGTGTAATTATGTTAACCCTTTTGTCGGTACACTGGGCGCTAAGAATTACGGCTACCAATAACTCATAAGCATTAGTGTAAACCAACTCGGTTTCTGCAATTGGCCGGGTTTTACTAAAATACTCAATTACTCGGGCATAAATTTCTTTCTTAGGTACCATTTAAATCGCAATAATGATTATTAACAAAAGTACTTAAAAGTATACAGTGTAAATTATAAAATTAAATATTCGTATTCCAATTTTACTATTCTTTATTCTAACTCATAAATTCTCTCTAACAATTAACTTTAGTATGCTAACTTTGCAACTCGAATAAAAAAGAAACACATTGGCTACTATCTATCTTCAGGCGGAGAATCTAAGCAAATCGTTCGGCGATTTAACCATATTCAGCGATATATCGCTAAGCCTTTTTCAGTATCAGCGTACAGCAATAATTGCGAAGAATGGCACAGGAAAATCAACCCTTTTGAATATTCTTACAGGGAATGACTCTGCCGATAAGGGGAAGGTTACACTCAGGAATGATATCCGGATTGGATATTTACCACAAAATCCTGAACTAAACGAAAAAGCCACTATTCTCGAAAACGTTTTTGGTGCAGATGATGAAATCTCATCAACTATTCGAAATTACGAAAAAGCTCTATCTAAAAACGATAAAGATTTGCTCCACCACGCAATGGAAGCAATGGATAGGCTAAATATTTGGGAACGTGAGGTTAAAGCAAAACAGATTCTGTCGAAACTAAGATTGGATGATATCAACCAACCAGTAACAAACCTTTCGGGAGGACAACGCAAGCGTGTTGCTTTGGCAGCTGCGTTAATTAGCGAACCCGATGTGCTTATTCTAGATGAACCAACTAACCACCTAGACTTAGATATGGTTGAATGGCTTGAGGAGTTTTTAACCCGCGGTCAGCAAACCATACTTATGGTTACACACGACAGGTATTTCTTGGACAGAGTTTGTACCGATATTATTGAAATTGATAGCCAAACTGTTTACACCTACAAAGGTAACTACTCATATTTTCTGGATAAACGCGAGGAAAGAATCAATTCGTTCACATCCGAAGTTGATAAGGCTACGAATTTGCTTCGTCGTGAAACCGAATGGATGCGACGTATGCCGCAGGCTCGTGGGACAAAAGCCAAATATAGAATTGATGCTTACTACAAATTAAAGGATGTTGCATCGCAACGGTTAGATACCTCTGAGGTTGAAATCAACGTAAGCACATCGCGTCTTGGTAAAAAAATTATGGAGGTAAAAAACCTCAACAAGAGTTTTGGCAGTAAAGTTATTCTGAAGGATTTCTCGTACACTTTTAATCGATTTGAGAAGTTAGGGATAATAGGTGAAAACGGAACGGGTAAAACTACATTCCTAAATCTTATCACAGGTGCTATTCAAGCCGATTCAGGTGAAGTTGATGCAGGTAGCACATTGGTAGTTGGTTACTACCGACAGGAAGGGATGAATATCGATAATAACAAAAAGGTTATAGATATTGCCCGAGAAATTGCCGATGTTGTAACGCTAGGCGATGGTAAAACTCTTACCGTATCGCAATTCCTAAATATGTTCCTTTTCTCGCCAGAAAAGCAGCACACTTTCGTGTATAAACTTAGTGGTGGCGAAAAACGCAGACTTTACTTGCTTACCATTTTAATGCGTAATCCCAACTTCCTCATCCTCGATGAGCCAACCAACGATTTGGATATCCACACACTGAACATCCTTGAGGATTACCTAAAAAGTTTCCCTGGAGTCGTAATAGTTGTATCGCACGACCGTTTCTTTATGGATAAGGTTGTTGATGGTCTTTTAGTTTTTGAGGGAAATGGCGAAATTAGCGGATTCCCCGGTTCGTATACTGAGTATAGGACTTGGGCAATTGAGGAGGAAAAGAATAGACCCAAAGAAAAAAGTCCTGAAAAGCCAATTAAACAAGAACAACCGAAAAGTCAAACCAAGAAGAAACTAACGTTTGCACAAAAGAAAGAGATGGAGCAACTCTCCAAGGATATTGAACTGCTGGAAAAGGAAAAAACAGAACTAGAAAGCCAACTTAGCAGCGGCGCTCTAAACCCACAACAACTTCAGGAAAAATCCAATAGATATCAAGAAATTACTCACATACTTGAGGAAAAAGAATTCCGTTGGCTAGAACTCAGTGAAATTGAAGAAGGGTAAAAGTGCAAATAATTGTTCTTTATAAAGTATCTAGGTTAAACTGAATTTGATGACATTACTTGTTTGCTCATCAATCCTGAACCTATTATCAATTCTGTACCCAATAACCCAAGCAATATCATCGCCCGAAACAAGCACGTAAACATTATTTTTCTGATGCAAAGGTACTTTAATGTCTACTAAAAAATCGCTAATCTTTTTATACCCAGACATTCCGAAGGGAATAAATTTATCGCCTGGTTGCCAAATTCTGATTTTCAGCGGAAATTGCAACTTACTACAATCCAATAAAGCAATATCGGGGTCCTTCTCAATTTTCACGTCTGAAATGTCGCCCAAGGTTTCAATTTTGAGTTTAACGGGGCTTGAGATTGACTTTGTGTCTTCCGAAATCAATATTTCAGAATCGTCCTTTACCTTCTTGGATGTTAGTATCAAAAACTCTCTATCCTTATACAAAGTATGGGTTGAAGACTCCACCCTTCTTCCTGACTCAGCATTGAGCAATTCAATTACAGCACTAGCCATTGAAGGTGAAAATCCAAATTGATTTAACTCCTCAACCAAAAAGAATCGAGCGCTACGTTCCTTTTTTAGTGCTTCAACAGAAAACAAAGTATCCTCGCCTTGCTTCGAAATAACAACATCTCTGATTCTATCGAGTTGTTCCTCTACAAGCCAAACAGCTTCCTGCAGGTGGTTTGCAGTATCGGCAATTGCACTATCTACAGATGGATTTAAGTACCTTAACCCAGGAATAATTTTATGCCTAATAAAATTTCGCTTGTATTTTGTTGTTGAGTTGCTTGAATCCTCCCTATACTTAACATCGTGACTCTTTGCAAAATCTTCAATCTCTATTCGTGTTGCAAAAATAAGAGGCCTTATTATGTTACCATTCATCACCTTAATACCTGCAACACCTTTAATTCCAGTCCCCCTGCATAGGTTTATCAGAACCGTTTCAGCGGTATCGTTCAGATTATGTGCAATGGCCACTTTGGTGTACTTATACTCCTTGCATATCTCCTCAAAATAAGCGTATCGTAGTTCCCGCGCTGCAACTTGAATTGATAGTTTATTTTCTGCAGCATACTCATTAGTATCGAACTTTATGGAATGGCAAACAATTCCATTCATCAAGCAGTAATATTTAACGAATTGCTCATCGCCATCGGACTCATCGGCTCTAAGACCGAAATTACAGTGAGCCACTGCAATTTTAAAACCTGACTTCAGGAATAAATGCAACATCACCATTGAATCGATGCCACCACTAACACCAAGCAAAATTGAATCGTCTGGTGTGGTTAAATTGTTCTCACGAATAAAGTTGATAAATCTATCCTGCATTTTCGATGGTTGCGTTTAATGTGGTAAGAATAGCCTTGGCTTTCAGCAAGCACTCATTATACTCCTTCTCTGGTTCGGAGTTAAAGGTAATTGCACCTCCAACGGTAAACGAAAGATAGCGATTTTCTTTATTGTAAAGTAAACTCCGAATAACCACGTTAAAATCAAAATCACCATTTGGTGCAAAATACCCCACAGCACCAGAAAAAAGTCCACGTTTGGTGCGTTCAAACTCTTCAATTAATTGCATTGCCCTAAACTTAGGCGCCCCAGTCATTGAGCCCATCGGAAAAGTAGCCCTAATTGGCTCTATCAAACTTAAATTGGGCTGTAATTTACAGGTAACAGTCGATATCATTTGATGAACCTGAGGGAAAGTATATATTCCGCATAGTTCATTTACCTTAACAGAACCTCGTGTAGCAACTTTCGACAAATCGTTACGGACCAAATCAACAATCATAACATTTTCGGCTCGTTCCTTTGTATCTTCCGATAGTTCCAATTTAACCTTTTCATCATCAACTGCATTACTTTTTCTTGGAGCTGTACCTTTAATTGGCTGACTGATTATTAAATCGCCCTCTTTGCGAATATACCTTTCGGGACTTGCGGACATTAAGTATTTATTGTCAACCTTAAGGAAGGCCGCAAATGGAGTTGGCGATACTCGGTAAAGTTCATTGAACACCTCTGCAGGTTCAATACTACAATCCTCGGTGTAAAACTCCTGGCAAAGGTTCATCTCGTAGATATCGCCCCTTGCAATATGCTTTTTTACCTGATGAATCGTTTCCAAGTACTCCTGCTTGGTGTAGCACGATTTAAAAATAATATTCCGAGGAATAGTTCTAGTGTAATTTGAACAGTCCATTAACTCCTGTAGCAACGCATCAATTCTATCCTTGCTTGTAACACTCTCAAAATAATAAACACTAAGCACATTTGACTTCACCGTAAAAACAATCTCGGGTTGAAAGAAGAACAACTCAGGAAATTCCAAGGCATCAAAATTGTTGGATTTTAAATCTTCTAACTCGTTTTTTAAATCGTAGGAGAAATAGCCAAACACCCAATCGTTTAACTTTAGATACTCAGAAAGGTTTGCAAATCTTTTATCGTTAGGACTGCATACCGAGATTGAACCCAACCCAACGAGTAAATCGTACCTACTCCCAATGTCAGTCCCCGAAACATTTAATAAATCTGTTCCTCTGAGTAAAATGCCATAATTGAACCTTCCTATATAAGATATCAGGTTCTCGGCAAATGAATTAAAATCTTGAATATCGAAATTCAAAATAGTTCTCATAACCGCAAAGTTAATCCAATTGTATCAAACACTAAACCTTCTGTAATGAAAAAAGCCGCAAATGCGGCTCTCTGGCTTTTAATCAATTTTATATTAGTTTTTAGACCCTAAATAATCCGAAATACCTTCCTGTGTTGCTTTAAGCGCTTTGTCGCCTTTCTTCCAGTTGGCTGGGCAAACCTCGCCATTCTCCTCAAAGTATTGCAATGCATCTACCATTCTTAATACTTCATCAACACTTCTACCCAATGGCATATCGTTCACCACTTGATGACGGACAATTCCCGATTTATCTATTAAAAATAAGCCCCTATACGATTGTGGTGTGCCAACAAACGAAGCCTCACCCTCCTCTGTATACTCATAGCTACCCGCAAGCACATCGTAATTCTCCGATATTGTTTTAGCTAAATCGGCAACCAGAGGATAAGTAACTCCCTTTATTCCACCCTCTTTCAGTTCTGTTTGAAGCCATTTCCAGTGCGAGAACTCAGAGTCTACAGAACAAGCCACAACCTGAGTATTACGTTTTTCAAATTCTGTTAATTTCTCCTGAAAGGCAAGCAACTCTGTGGGACAAACAAAAGTAAAGTCTGCAGGATAAAAGAAAAATACAACATGCTTTTTCCCTTCAAATATCTCAAGTGAAAATCCATCAACAATTTCATTCCCGTTAACTACGGCTTTAGATTTAAACTTAGGGGCTTTTTTACCAACTAGTACTGACATTTTCTAATAGTTTTAATAGTTTATTGATTTGTTTTTACTCGAACTATTAACACTACAAAAAACAATTTGTTTATATAGAACTACTCGTATGGTAAAATATAGGGCTCTTTAATCCTGAAGTTCTCAAAACGGCGTCTTCGCTCAGTTGAAATAAGCCAGTATGCTACATCGGCATTATCAGGTATTCGTGGATAATAGCCAAGCCTTACTACAAAGGCAGGAAAAATTAAACTTTCGTTTTTAAATCTTATTCCAAAACCAAAACCAGAATAAATTGGATTAGTATAAACAAGTTCATTCGCGGGTCCAATAATTCCTAAATCACAAAACAAGAAGTATGCAAATCTAAAACCATAAAGATATAAAGGGGTAAATACATTCGTTTCCAAATTTAACATTATCCGTGTTTCTCCTGTTAAAGAATTGCTGGACAGACCTCTTACACCATAATTGTCCTTCAACGCAACATACTCACGCTCACCACCAAATCGAGAGATTCCTCTGGTATAATCATATTGAATAAGTTGACGAATATCTGTTCTCCAAACTGAAAAAAGATTCGATATATATTTTGAACGAATATTAATTACACCTTGCTCAAGCTTAAATCCATCGGCCAAATACCCCCCTGTACGAAAAGATAAATAAAGGTAACCAATTGGTGTAATTTCTGCGGCCGACATCTCGCCATTCATAAGAATTCGCCGACTAAATTGACTTTTTTCAATACCTGAAGAGAACTGTACTTTAAACCCAATTGGAATATCCTCCGTTGAACCAAAAGAATAAATTAGATTCGACTGGTATAAACTCTGATTAGTTAAACCTAGCGATACAAGCCATTGGTTGGTGGAGTGAAAATAAAAATTTGAATCACTTTCAATCTCGATAGCCTTATTGAAATCTATTTTTCTATGCTTAAATGCCAAAGTCAAATTATACGGAGCATCTAATGAACTTTTCTTACTCACCCTAAAAGAGTGACCTAACCACCAATCAAGCATATTATAGTCGATAGGGAATGTTAGATTTGTTTTAAAGGTAGTGTAGGGCTCTTTACTAACAAAATAAGTAATACCACCAGCCAATTTTGCTTTAGATGCATAAAAATCCCTACTCAAATTAGTGTAATAAGAGTTGTATCCTAGCCCTTCTCGCATCCAAAGATTAGCAGTTATAAATGAACCCCCAATGTTTGAGAACTTAAATTCGCCCCTTCGCCCCCACTTATCTGGATGGCTCTTATCGTAATAAGCTGTTGCATCAGCTCCAAAACCAATACCAGCAAAGTTACTCTCTGAAATCGAGTACTCTCCCTTATCCAAACTGCTTGAACTAAAAGAGAATGCCAGTGTCCAGTTATCCTTTGTAACAACAATAGCACGAACTTTATTGGTATCGGCTAATGTTTCCAGCATAATATTAACATCCTCAATATAAGGTAATGTACGCAAAAGTTCTTCAGTCTCGGAGAAATCAACAGGCTTTACTATATCTCCCTCATTGAAGAGTAAGTTATTTGCTATTACTTTTCGAGACGTGGTTAGGTGAAGGGAATTCCCAAAACGTTCACCCAAAGTGCTTGGCTTTACTAAGGTATCATAAACAGACTGCCCAAAAACTTTTAGTCTCACAATTCTAATCTCAGCGATCTCCTTATTTGCATAAGGTGAAAATTTTTGATTGGATTCAAATTCTCTGATCACTTTTCCTAAAGAAGACAGAGCATCTTTCCTCACTACAAAGCCATATAACTGTCGAAAAATGAAATTATTTTTTATTCTATCGGTCTTTTTTACAACCGTATCCTTTGAATTTTGGATTTGTTTACTGTATTTTTCTATTGCAATAGTGTTATTAATAAAAAACACCATCAACAAAGATGTATTGATGGTGATAAAAAATATTTTTTGAAAAAATCTTAGCATTATAAAGGACTACTTAATAAATCCACTAATCCTTTGCAAATTTTTTGGCGTTAATCTCAACCTTTAAGATAAAAAAGAAACTATCCTCATCGAGCGGCAAGAATTGGTAATTGAGAGTTTCCCCAGTTTTACGAGCAATATCAATTAATCCTAAACCTGCGCCTCCCTTTTCGGATAAGCTTCCCTCGCGAATTTGACGTTTATACATCTCCTTTAGTTCGCTTGCCGATGCATTATTCACTGTAATTAATGCCTGCTCTAGGGGCTCCTTATGTTTTTTAGAAACCTTATTGGAGGTTATAACATAGTAAGTATCGTGTTTCTTACCAATAATAAAAAGACCATTCCCAATATTCCTTTCCTTTATCTCATCGGAGTGTTTATTCATGTTCTGCAAAGTTTCAACCATAACATGATAAACTTTACGCTGAACAGAACGTTCCTCGCTGTTTTTTTCCATATCGGACTCTGCCATGGAAGTAAACATTTTAGTAATCTCATGGCTAAACTCCCCAAGGTAAACCAAGGAAAAACCATTTTCAATCATCTCATCGTAAATGTTCGATACAGACTTAATGAAATTGAATGTAAGGTTCATATCGTTCCTTTTTATAGATTATACATCAACAATAATGTGGCTAAATATATGTAAACTTTAACCACATTCCAAAAATATAGATAAGAAAAAGGGTTGGAAAACCAACCCTCTTAAATGCTACAATCCAAGCATCTCCTTACCTTGAATACACCTAATATCGCGAGGTATATCTGCTTCTGCAACTCTATTTAAGTCCTTTTGAAGTTCCTCCGCAATAACACCTTTCTCTGCAAAAAGTTTCTTAGTTCCTTCGTAGTCACCATTACCTTGAAGTGTTAAGATATCTTTTGCTAGAGAATTCATAGCCTCGGTCATCTTATCAAAGTTAACTTTATAAGTTCCAGTTTGAGGGTTTCGCTCAAAAGCACCACGCTCCTGTAAATAGTAGAAGCAAACCATATTTGCCTTTCCATGAGAAGATGCAGCGCCAAATCGAACTGAACGGAATATTCCTGCAACAAAAGTCACATAGTTATCCATCATATCCTTCTCGGGTAATTCGCCCATTTCGGCTAACTTAGAAACCATATACAATCCCATAATATCCGCCTTACCTTCTTCTAACGAACTATGCATTTCTTTCATAGCTTCGCGAACGGTACCTTTTCCTTTAACAAGATTTTTGATACCGAGCCCATGTCCTACTTCGTGAAACATAACATTTTCAAAAAAAGCATCAAACTTTATATGTCCACGCTGGCTCTCATCAATAAGAATATTCCCAATGGGTAGAAGTATTTTATCGAACTTGTATTTCATTGCATTTTTTAGTTGCAACTTTCTACTACCCTTTTCTAAGTGCACTTTAGGGTCATTAGGCAGATTAATTGCAATAGTCTTGCTGCCCGCATTGCAATCGCCTGCATAAAATACTACATCATAAACACCCAAATCAGAGTCTAAGCCAGGAACTTCTTTTTTGTATGCTGGCTCAACGGGTAAACTTTCCTGAAGTTTAGGAAGAAGAGTGGCAAATCGGCCAATCTTCTGAGTCCAATCCAAATCCTTAATTAGAATATATGCTTCGTGAGCTGCCTTATAGTTAAATAGGGCATCCTCATAGTTTTCTATTGGTCCAATAACAAAATCGATATTGTTCGTTTTCATATCCATCCAAGCCATATCGCTTGCAAAGTAATCGTCGGTAAGCAAAGCCTCGGCACGAAGAGTTAAATACTTTTTCAACCCCTCGTCCTCTGCAAGTTCTGCGGCTTTACGAATCAAATCAACAGCTTTCTCTGTTTGCTCCTTGTATGCAATATGGTAAGGAATAGATTCAAGTTTTCCTTCGGAGTTTCTTCGGATTACTGTATATAAACTGTTTTTATCCTTAGTGTCAAATGCGTCAAACTCATCCTTGGTCATGTCAACA
>CAZTVY010000047.1:0-12916 GCA_964617235.1 uncultured Rikenellaceae bacterium
TTAGATGATAGTTTGAATTTATATCCCTTTATAATATCTTTATAGCATTAATGAACAAACTATTTTATACTTGCGTTAACCAAGTACAAGCGTTTTTACAATGGAAAAGGACAATAGAAAGTATTCGAGCGACGAGATTACAGTTTTTTGGCGACCATCGGAGTGCGTGCACGCATCAATATGCTACTCCAAGTTACTATCGGTGTTTAACCCGCGTAAAAGACCCTGGGTTGATATGAAAGGTGGTACAACAAGGCAGATTATTGAGATTGTGAACGAGTGCCCCACCAATGCGCTGATGTTTATGTGGAACGACCCCGAGAAGAACGCTGCCGAAACATCCAAGAAAGCTGTTAAGGATTTAACTAACGAGCAAGCAGCCGATTTTGGAATTGAACCAGTAAAAATTCAGGTTATGCCCAATGGCCCTGTTTTAGTATCGGGTAACTTTCAACTTTTAGATTCCGAGGGTAAAGAGATAAAGTCGATGAAGATGGTTTCATTGTGCCGATGTGGTAGCTCCAATGGGCAACCATTCTGCGATGGAACACACTTTAAGGTTGGATTTAGAGATAAGGAGTAACTGCAATGGATGAACAAAAGAAAGTTGCAGCAAAGCTGCATTTGTCCAAGACTGGACCCATAAAAATTACCGGGAAGTTCTACATTGTGGATACTCAGGTTAACGACTTAACCCCCGAAGGCGAAGGTGATGTTTACCTCTGCGCCTGTGGCAATTCCAAAACAAAACCATTCTGCGACGGAAGCCATAAAAAGTGAGATTAGTGGATTTATCTTTTTCGCTGATTTATTACTTCAATCTTCCAACTTCCAACTGCAATATAATTTTTACTAGTTTTGCCGCATGGCAATAAAAAAAACAAGCCCTGTTACAAGGGCTTTACTTTTGGTGTTGGGCTTACTATCGCTAGGTTTTGGAGTATTGGGCATATTTGTACCATTACTGCCAACAACTCCCTTTTTACTGCTATCGGCATACTGTTTTATTCGTAGCTCCGATAGGCTGTATGGCTGGCTTATTGGTAATAAATTTCTGGGACACTATATTCATAACTATATCGAGAATAGGGCAATTGAGCCGCGCATAAAGTGGTTTACCATTGCGTTGCTTTGGATATCGATACTAACCTCTGTTATAACGCTGAGCCTAGCGCTGTGGATTAAAGCATTGCTTATTGCAATTGCGGTGGGCGTTACGGTGCATATTTTGAGGTTGAGGTAGATTTTTGATGATGAACTAGATGTCAATCTCTACGCAAATACAGGAAAAACAGTAAAGAGACAATCGAATTGATGAACGCACATTCCATCGTGGCGTAAGCCACATGGAAACGTGAAGTTGATTTGTTAATTTTGACGTTTCCAAGTCCTAGCGGACGTTGGAAAGTCATGGTAGGCGAGTTTTGTTATATTTTAGGGAGTTTTTGAATTGTTGATTACTCTTTAATTGTCATTATTATAAATTACGAATCATCATCTCTTTTTAAAAAAAGAAAAGGTGCTGAAAAACCAGCGCCTTTCAAAATATGGTATATGTAAATTTTACTTTCTGCTTACCGCATCCTCAATTACAAGCGTAAACATATCGCGCATATTGCCGCCCATTGCCCTTACCTGTTGCGGAATTATGCTGGCCTCGCTCATTCCTGGAACAGTGTTTATTTCGAGGAAGTAGATATTTTCGTTGTCAACTATATAGTCGACCCGTACAATTCCACGGCAATCGAGCCTATCGTATATTTTTGAGGAGAATTCCTGAATTCTTTTGGTGAGCGATTCCGGAATCTCAGCGGGTGTAACCTCCTTGGATTTGTTCTGGTATTTTGCCTCATAGTCGAAAAACTCGTTCATCGATATTATCTCGGTTACTGGCATTACAATCTCCTTGCTATCGGATTTAAACACACCGCAGGTGAACTCCCTGCCGCTTATAAACTCCTCCAGGATTATTGTTCTGTCCTCCTTAAAGGCATTTTCTATGGCAGGCAAAAGGTCCTCGGTAAATTTTACCTTGCTAACACCGTAGCTACTGCCACTCTCGTTGGGTTTTACAAATATTGGTAGTCCAAGCGTCTTTATGATACTTTCGGTGTCAAATTTTTGTCCACGCTTTAGGTTAATTCCCTTTGCTAGGTTAACGCCAGTTTCCTTAACCAGCTCCTTGCAGTAGTACTTGTTAAAGGTGAACGATGAGTTCATAACGCTTCCGGTAGTGTAGGGAATGTTCATCATCTCAAGGTAGCCCTGAAGTAAGCCATTCTCGCCCGGAGTACCGTGGATTGCAATTAGTGCGCAATCGAATTTTAGTTTTTCGCCTTTAACCGTTGCGCTAAAATCGTTCTTATCAATCTCAATCTCGCCAAGTTCAGGGTGCTTTAATGCCCAGCTTGTTCCTTTAATAAAAACGGTATATGCGTTGTACTTATCGGCATCTATCCAACCCGATATTTGTGCTGCACTTTTAAGCGATATGTTTGCCTCGGAGGAGTTTCCTCCTGCAAGTATGGCAATATTAAGTTTGCTTTTCATTATTTACGGTTTGTAGTGCAAAACTGCAAGAAATTTGGCAAATTGAAAAATTTCGACACCGATATTATTATTTTTTAATCTATCGAATTTTACTGTTGGGTTGATTACACCTTATTATTTGTCAAATAATTTTTTGAAAACATCACAAATCAACTTAACTTTTGGCCATTAACTCAATTGTGAGTATGAAACGTGTTACATCGCTTTTTCTGCTTTTACTATTCTCTGCAATTGTGGAAGCTCAAACAATTCTTGTGAAAGGTAAAGTTTCGGATTCACAGAAAAATGCTTTAAAAGGAGTTACGGTTGGTATCGAGGGCACGTCAATTGTTACTCAAACAAAGGACGATGGAACCTATCAGATTTACTCTTCCTATGGCGATACTTTAGTTTTCACATCAAACTTGGGCGTAACAAAAAGTGTTGCTGTAAGCAAGGAATTCCTTGATTTCCCGAATAACTATTTGATTATTAATGTCGATTTGGCTACAGATAATCAAATATTTAACATGTCGCTTGAGGAGTTGATGAGTATCGAAATTATTACAGCCTCCAATATTTCAGAAAAATTAAACGATGCACCTGCAACTACCATTGTATTAAGCCAAAAACAGATACTCGATTTGGGGTACATTAAGTTATCCGATATTTTAGATGAGTTACCCGGAATGGACATGGTTAAAACTTATGGCGATACCTATTATAAAAATTACTGGAGGGGTTTTAGAAATTCGGTGGGAACGGCGTATCTGCTTATGGTTGATGGAATGCTACAGAATCAACTATGGACTAATACCGACCAGATTATGGCTGCAATTCCTATTTCTAATATCGAAAGGGTTGAGGTTGTTTATGGTCCAGCATCATCGGTTTATGGAGCCAATGCACTTATGGGTGTTATAAATGTTCTTACAAAGAAAACTGCCGATACTGATGGTACACATCTTAGTTTTCAGAGTTTTCGAAGTGCCAGCAATTATTTTACTGGCGATTATAATGTCTTTTACCAAAGAAACAATATTCGATTTAGTGTTACGGGTAGGGTTGAGGATGGCGATGTAAATGAATTTATTAATCCGAATGATTTTTACTGGACGAGAGATGAGCATTACTCCAATCCTGCTCTTTGGGGCGATGTGGTAAACAATAAGAACCTTGGAGGCCTATTTTCTTCTCCTGAACGAAACCGAGCATTGGATTTTCGTTTGTATATGGACGATTTGGAACTGGGTGCCAGTTTTTACAATTTAAGTACGGGTTATGGAACCGTTTATCCCGCCGATAGGGTTCAAGCTGTGAACCGTTGGCCTCAAACAGAGTTTAGTATATACTCAAGGTATTCTAAGAAGTTAACATCGAAAATTAGTTCACGAACATTGGTTCGATTCCGTAAAAGCGATATAACCAACGATGGATTATTTATAGAGGCGTATAACACTACAAATAATAGTTCAGTCGATTCAACAATTGCTGGGGTTGTTGTTGGTGCTGGTGAATCAGTGCGAGGTATTGATTTTTCATCGTGGTCCACTTATAATCGGAGTGTTTCTGTTTTTCAGGATTTTGATGTTTCCTTAAGCGATATTGTTTCATTTAATATTGGGCTTAAGTACGAGAATAAAAACCTAGAACGTAATTATAATGCGGTTTATTCCGATTATGTTGCCCCCAGTGTTCTTACCAATGCATCGTTGCTTTATCCTCAAATAACCCAAGATGTTGATAGGTATAATAATAGGGTTTTTATTATTGATGAGGCGGCTTATTTTCAAGGCCGTTTAAGGCTTAACAGTAGTAATGCACTAAATATTGGAGCCCGGTACGACTACAATTCACAGTATGGAGGTTCTACAACCTTGCGTATGGGGTATGTTGGTAGTTTTAAGAGTTTAACCGCAAAATTGCTTTACGGGCAAGCGTACCAAGAGCCTACAATGCGAAATCTTTATGGCGGATGGAGCGGTTCCGGTAGTAATGAGAATTTAAAGCCTGAGCGGTCGAGCACCATAGAGGCATCTGCCGTTTATACAAAAGGAAAAATAAGCGCTTTGGTTAGTGCTTATGGCGTTATTATTACCAATACTATAGTGGGCGATAACCAATCGGCGAGCAACCTTGGAGAGCGTGTAATTACAGGACTCGATTTGCACTTGAGAACCCAGATATCCCAATCGTTCATTAAAAACTTAAATGCTTGGATTTATTACTCTGCAATTCTTTCGGAGAAGGAGAAGCGGTTTGATGTTGATGGAAATCTTACTGGAACTGGAATTATTGGCGATTTGGCACACAGTAAATTGTACTTTGGAACAACCGCAGATATTGGAAAGCACTTGACCATTAATTTGCGAGGTCGATTTATTGGAGAACGCGAAACTGTTATTACAAATCCAATTCGAACAATTCCATCGTACTTGACCATTGATGGTAATATTCAAGTGAGAGATGTGATTTATAAAGGGCTTAACATCGAAGTTAAGTTTATTAATTTGACCAATACGGTTTACTATCATCCAGGTATACGCGAAGCCAACTCGGGCGAGTCGCCCGGAGCTTGGGATTCCAACGGTTTGGGTTGGAGTGGTAGTCAAGGATGGTTTAACTCTAAGTTACCGCAGCCTCGATTCTTTACAATGGTGGGAATAACTTTAAACTTATAGTGGTATTGATACAAAAAAGGGCAACATTTGTTGCCCTTTTTTCTTGTACTGGTTATCGAACCCAGCTCTTATTCGATAGCATAACCATCATTGCTAACAGATACCCAAGTGCTCCTATCAACAATGCTGCATTGTATCCCAACGAGAATGCAACTAGCATAATTGCTGTAGAGCCTAGTACTGATGCTGCTCCGTTAATTGCAAAGCCCCAATCAACCAACTCTCCAACTCTTTTTGTTCCGTTAGGGAATGGCATTCCCATAAAAAATCCAAGTGGAATTATAAGGATTACGGTTATCAGTATTCTATAAGCAAGAGTTAGTAATCCTAAGTTCGACAGTAAATGTTGAAATACAAGAGTATCGAGCAAAATCCAAGCAATAATTCCAATAAAGGCAACGCTTGGTTTGAACTTTTGTGAGAACCTACTACCAACTCCCGATGCTAAAAGTAGCGAGAAGAGTATGGTTACAAAGGAATATACTCCAGAACCAATAAATAGGGTGTATTTCTGAATAAGAATCACCTCAATGGCCATAAATGCGGCGCCAATCAGGAAGAAGTAGCTCCATCCGCGAAGGTTTAGCTTTTCGCCTTTCTTTAAAAATGGAATCAAATTTATTGGTATAGCAATTAGTGCAACTACTGCAAGAATTATGAAAATTAGAAGTTTTGCAAGTGGAAATCCTCTAAACTCGAAGGGTGATATTTTGTCGAGTTTCGAGAAATCGACATTTTTAAGCATACCCATCTGCGCAGCAAAAGGTCGGTTATCAGTATTGGGCGATAGATTAATGGCTACAGTATCCTGCACCTTTGCCCAGCCATTATTCATTATCTCAGCAATTAAATTATGCTTTATCGAATCGTTTGGTGTTGGATACTCTACAACCATATATGGTCTTTCGCCCTGCGTTATATCTGCTAAACCCTCGGTTAACCACTCCTGTTTAATTGGGTTTTTGCTGAAAAGCATAAGTTTGCGATTTGCAATATAGGAATGCAGCACCGCAATGTGTTCATTGGGGTTTGCAACATTCTTATTCTCCAATGCCTGTTTTGCTGCCGACACAAGCCGAGGAATATAGAATTGGTGGTCGAGGAAAAGAATTCCATCATCGGTCATTGCATCGTAGTAATCCTCAAAGGCCTCCTCGGTAAATAGGTAGTTCTCGGCCAGTGCAAATGCTCCCGATGCCAACGATGCAAAGGTGTTTGAACTTACAGCATAGATAATATCAAACTTATTGTTAAACCTACGAACGTATGAGCGACCGTCCTCAGTAATAACCTTAACGTTTGGGTGGCTATATATTTTTCCTGTTATATCGTAAAGCAATCCATCGGTCATCAGTTTGTTCATATACGGAACAACTTCCACAGCGTGAATTTCAGTTGCACCGGAGCTTAATGCATTTAAAACATCGCCACCGCTACCTGCTCCAAGAGCCAGTAAATTGCAGCTGGGAGTGCGCTTCGCGAAGTATCGCATGGGATAACCCGGCATTAGTTTTAAACTATCAGGAACATTAAAGTTGCCATCGAAACGGTATGCAGGCGAGTGAGCGGCGTTATCGATAACTGCGTAGTATTGCTCCTCGTTAACTTTCATCACCTTAATCTGCGCCATTGCATCCCAGTGCTGATGAATCAACTCAAAGCGCTCCTGGCGTTGCTTGTTTAACCATTTTTCCGATTGCGGTAAAGCTATAAATAGCCCTACAATTAACAGAAACGGAGCAATTTTATACCATCGTTTAGCATACATTAATGCAACAATAAGCGATGGAATACTAACCAGAAAGGCGGTTTTCTGCACCTGAATCAAATTCATTAGTATAATGGCTAATATTACACCAACTCCAGCACCAATCAGGTCGGCCATATAAATCTTGTCCATTTGGCTATGGTTCTTTTTGAAAAGCAGACTTAGCGACATCCCTCCAAAAAGGAACGAGATACTAAGCAAAAGAACTACTAGCGCAATTTTACCAACCATTGCTTTACTGCTGAATAGCAGGGTGAAATCGAGGTCGAAGTGGAGAACAATTATTGGTGCTAAAACCGAAATAATGCTCCCCAGCGAAAGGTAAAGCCACAAATGCTTTTCTTCACTAAGTTTTGGCCAAAGCCTAATTAAAAGTCCACCAATACCCATTCCTAGAATGGATAACGACAAAACCAGAAATGCGAAGGTGTAAAAATACTCTGCGGAGAAAATTCGTGTCCAAAGAATTTCCAATGCAATAAACGAAAGGGATATTAATCCTGCAGCAATTGCTGGCTTCCATAGCCATTTAGAATCCTTTGAAGGAGGGTTCTCTGAAATCAAATCCATAATTTTATTTTTAAATTTGTTTAATAATCATCTAAAGCCACTATTACTTAGCTTTTATTAAATAAATTTTAAATGGTAACTACCGGTATTCCATCCAATTTAACTATCGGACTGTTTAGTTTTAGATAGGTTTAAATGAGTTTGTTTTATGTTTTGAATTTGTCCAAAGAATTAACACTATTTATTAAATTGATATCTGAGTAGTTGACTGTTATTTGTTTTAAAAATTAGATTTGTAATAATTTAGATAAACAATTCTTTAAGTTGATGTGTTAATAAGCAAAAGGACTTATGGAAATAGTGATTATTGTTATTGCAGCCTTTCTAACGGCAATTCTTACATTCTTTTCTGGTTTTGGATTGGGAACAATTCTTGCTCCCGTTTTTGCTATATTTTTTCCTATTAATGTTGCAATTGCATTAACGGGCGTTGTTCACTTTACCAATAACCTTTTCAAGATATTCTTGGTTGGTAGAAATACCGATAAGGCAGTTCTGCTTCGATTTGGTATTCCAGCAATACTTGCTTCGTTTCTAGGAGCTTGGCTTTTGCTCAAAATTACCGATTTGCCAACAATCTACGATTATCAGATGTTTGGAAAAATATTCGAGGTTTCTCCAGTAAAGTTAATTATCGCTGTTATTCTAATTACATTTGCTTTGCTTGAGATTATTCCAAAAGTGCAGAAAATACAGTTTGGGAAGGAGAAGTTGATCTTGGGCGGAGTATTGAGTGGTTTTTTTGGAGGGCTTACAGGAATTCAGGGAGCCATACGTAGTGCATTCCTTATAAAGAGTGGTTTAAGCAAGGAGGCATACATTGCCACAGGTGTTGTTATTGCTTGTTTAATAGATTTTACGCGTCTTTCGGTTTATGCTTCGCGGTTTTCGGCGGCCAATATGCACGAGAATATTACCCTACTGATTTCTGCAACATTGGCGGCTATTGCAGGAGCATACATTGGAAGAAAACTGCTTAATAAGGTTACTTTGCGCTTTATTCAGGTGCTTGTTGCTATAATGCTTATAATGATATCAATTGCTTTGGGTGCTGGCATTATTTAATATATTTGCCTAGTTTCTAAAGTCTGAAATCTAAAGTCTTAATTTATGAAGATAGGAATTATAATAGAAACCAAGGAGTTCGAGAAAGCGTGGAATGCTTTCCGTTTTGCTGTTACAGCAAAGAAACAGGGTCATGAGGTGAAGGTTTTTCTAATGGGCGAGGCTGTTGAATGCGAGGGACTAACTCACGAGAAGTACAATGTTGATGAGCAACTAAAATCTTTCGTAAACGTTGGTGGCGAAATACTGGCCTGTGGCACTTGCTTAAAATCTAGGAAGTTGGAATCAACCGAGGCTTGTCCTATTTCAACAATGGTAGATTGTGTGAACTTGGTTGTTTGGGCCGATAAAATGGTAACTTTCTAGGAAACTACTCCTGAAAGTCTTTTCCTGCTGAATATTTTCTCCACTTCTCAATCAGGTCATTCATATCCTTGGGAAGTGGCGATTCAAAGTTCATCTCCATACCCGATTTTGGATGCGTAAATCCTAATGTTTGAGCGTGTAGTGCGTGACGTGGGCATATCTCAAAGCAGTTTTCCACAAACTGCTTATATTTTGATGTTAAGTTTCCTTTCAGAATTTTATCGCCTCCGTAAACCTCATCGCTAAAAAGCGGATGCTTAATGTACTCCAAATGTGCGCGAATTTGATGTGTACGGCCAGTTTCCAGTTTACACTCAATAAGTGTTACAAATCCAAAACGTTCCAGCACTTTCCAGTGGGTAACGGCGTGTTTGCCCTGTTCGCCATCGGGGAATACCTGCATCTTTTTGCGGTCGCGTATGCTACGTCCTATATGGCCTGTAATTGTACCCGATTCCGTTTCCATATCGCCCCAAACCAGTGCAATGTACCTTCTAGATGTAGTACGGTCGAAGAACTGCTTGGCAAGCCTGTTCATAGAAAGTTCGGTTTTGGCTATTACCAGAATTCCTGATGTATTCTTATCGATACGATGAACCAAACCTGGGCGAACCTCTCCAGTGCTGAATAGTGGCACATCCTTTAAGTGGTAAAGCAGAGCATTTACAAGCGTTCCTGTGTAATTGCCGTGTGCTGGATGAACCACCATTCCTGCGGGTTTATCAACCAAAAGCAGCTCATCGTCCTCGTAAATTACTTTAATTGGAATATTTTCGGGCTTAACATCCACCTCGCGGGGTGGATATGCCAGTACAATCGATATGGAATCAAAGGGCTTTACCTTGTACGACGATTTAATGGCTTTGCCATTAACTAGTATATTTCCAGCATCTGCAGCCGATTGAACGCGATTGCGGCTTACATTACGGATTTTATCCGTAAGGAATTTATCAATTCTAATAAGCGTTTGGCCTTTATCGACCTCAATGCGGAAATGCTCGTACAGTTCCGACTGCTCTTCGGCCGACTCGTCGAGTTCGTTTATATCCTGTAGGTTCTCATCAATCATCGCACAATCAGTAGTTTGCTTGTGATGCAATTGCCCTTTTTGGGGCAAACCTTTACGATGTAAAGTCCTGTAGGGATATTCTGTATACTGATAGGTTCCTGATTGTAGTAGGTTTGGCTTAGTACAACATTTCCAACCGAGTTGAATATTTGAATAGTTGCAATTTCCGCATCATTATCAACCTTTACGGAAATATTATCCTTTGCAGGATTTGGGTAGATAGTTATATTCTGATTTGTTGGAATAGGCGTAACATTGGTAGGGATTTGGTGCATTTTTCCAAGTATTGGACGAATCATCAAAGTGCCCTCTTTTTGAGTATTTTCCCAATCGCCATACATATTGTAGAATAGCCTACTCTTGTTGTCGATATTCATATCGAATCCCACATTAAGCATATCCTGATTTTCCTGCATCCAGCCTACGTAAAAGTTACCAGCGGGTATAACAAGTGGTTCTATCCTGTAAACGGAGAATTTATTTAGGCTATCGGTAAATTTAGGCCTTACGCTATTTTTTTGGTAAATTACATTGCCCGGCTTACCATTGTCGTCGCTCCAAACCATAAGTCTAAAAGGCTTATCGTTGGCATCGTTATAGGTCCTATTAAAGTAAATCATAACGCCCTTAAGGGTATCGGCTTTGTAGTTGTAGAACTTTTGCGCAACGGTTGCCCCTACGATTCCTTCTCCAAAAAGTCCATAGCCCATCTCGGCAGAGCCATCGTCAAATGAGTAGTAGTTATGGAATTCAATAACTCTCGAAATAGTATCGTTATACAAAAAATGAGTTGGGATTGTGCTTTTTGGGGTATTAAAAAGTGTAATTATTGACTGAATTGAGTACTTAGCTGAATCTTGCCAAGCCGATTTGAAAGTCAAATCGAAGAAACGTGAATAGAAATATTCTTGGTATGGATTAATATTAGCAACACCTCCTGGGAATAATGAATCAGGTTTTAATCCAGACAAATCGTAAATATTAAATTTTGTGGAAACTAACCAAGTTATTGGTCCAAGGTTTTTGTAGTAGGTGTTAATTTTTAAGGGAGACGGAAACTCAGAACTATAAGCACTCGAAAAATGCGACCAAGGAACCGAGGTGTAATTAATCATCAGGTTCTTTATTGGTCTGGAGAAAGCCACATCGTTAAAAAGGGTGTCCTCAAAATATCTATCCTTATTAAGGTAAACCATATCTATATGCCAATGGTCAGAATTGCCTCGTAATCCAGGAACGGTTGCATTTTCCGAAATGGATGCGTAGTTTATAAAGCGAAACTTAAAGTTAGTGGTCAGGAAACCTTCATCTTCAATGCAAATAATAGCATTATGGAAGGTTTTGTGAAGAGTGTCGGACTCTACTTTTTTAAATTTCTTATTAAGAATATTCTTTTGCCTAAGCGAATCTTTTGTATACGAGGCCGACCATGCTCTAATCCATTTTGCTTGCACTTCATCCCATAACTCTAGGACAAGGGAGTCTCTATCTGTTGGGTCAATGCCAAGACCTCTTGGCTGAAAGCTAAACGATAGGTAGATACTATCGCTTGCAGGATAGACCAAATTAATAGGGAGTGATGTTAGTGTGTCTGCTCCCTGTGGGGTTGTGGTTAACCATTCATAAAGTTCACCTTTACTATTTATGGCATCAAATGTGGCTACACCTATGGTTGGAGGGTTTATTGCATAATTTAAATTACATAGTACGTCGGACGATTCCCATAGTTCAGAGGTTGGGAAAACCGTTGGTCTTGCGAAATCATCAAAAAAAGGTAGTTCAAGAATGCTTTTGGCTTTTGAGAGTGATTCTTTGGGTTTATTATCAGTTTTAGGAATAGGGTAGGACGAAAGGTTTATTAGTACCTCTTGCGCACTAACAGCAAGACCTATGGTACTAATAAGAATGGTATATGCAAATTTTTTAAAGGTCATTCTCAATTTTGGGTTTCACTTATTCAATAACATCATCCATTCCTTCCTCATTATAAAGCGAGTCTACTTGAGCCCTTTCAATTTTAGGTATTCTGGATTGATTTAGGGTTAGCCAAATATCTACTTTGGCACCAAACCCAATAGTGTTAGGTTCGGTGTATGCAGGGTACTGGCTGTAAACCCTAGCATCTAACGAATCCTTAAAGTCAATTATTGTTTCATCGAATCTAATTCTTCCAACATTTAAGGATGATTCAATAATTCTGTTGCGGGCATCATTAAGTTTAAGTCCTATTAATAGTGGTAAGCCAGTGCGTTCTCCGTACATTCCCATACCTAAAAGTAAATCTACTTTAGAACCTTTTGGGATAAGTGTTCCAGCAGCAATGCTTTTGCCTCCATAGCGTTGGTCAAGAACGTTGTTTACGCCCATATCGGGTTTAAACGAAAGAGCTCCAACCTCAAGACCTTGCTGTTCTAGAATTGCCTTTGCTTGACGCATTGTGAAACCAACAATGTTTGGTACTTCCACTTTTATTGGGTTTGTGGCATTTATGGTAATAAAAACGCGTCTGTTTTTTTTAACGTGTGTACCTGGTTCTGGATTTTGGTCAATTACGCTACCTGGCTTGCGGTTAAAAATGTAAACCGAGTCCGATATTTCAACCCTAAGATGCTCGTCGTTAGCCATTTTCTTAAGTTCGGTTACCGATTTACCTCTAAAGTCTGGCGTAGGGAAACTTTGGTTATGACGGGTGTAGATTCTTAAATAAATCATCAAAACAATTAGGAATGTAAGTGATATTCCCATTGCTATAAGAACAGTTTTAACGTAAGGGTTTTGAACCAGTTTGTTAAAGCTTTCCTTATTTTATTCCATAATAAGAATTATATTATCAATGCTATACGGACAACAATAACGTAACTATCATGT
>CAZTVY010000048.1:0-12831 GCA_964617235.1 uncultured Rikenellaceae bacterium
TAGTCTCTTAAGAACCTTATCCCGTATAAGTTAGATAATGTTAGGGTAAAATATTTAGGCCAAAATTTAGCCGATGGCTATGCGGCAGGGCTCGATATTAAGGTAAATGGCGAGCTGGTTCAGGGTGCCGAGTCGTGGGTTGGTTTTTCGTTGATGCAAACAATGGAGGACATTAGAAACGATAGTTACGTTGATAAGGATGGAATAACGCATTATCCCGGCTACTATCCTCGTCCAACCGACCAACGATTTGCGTTTAATCTTTTCTTTCAGGATTATTTGCCCGGAAATCCAAGTTTCAAGGTTCATTTATATGGTTTTTATGGAAGCGGACTGCCCTTTGGCGTAGCCAAATCGGACAGGTACGATGTTAATTTCCGAATGCCAGCCTATAGGCGGGTTGATATTGGTTTCACCAAAGTTCTACTCGACGATAATATTCGAGCATCGTTTTTGCCCAAAGGCTTTAGGGGAATTAAAAGTTTATGGATAAGCGCCGAGGTGTTCAACCTGTTAAATTTCAGCAATACTGTTTCCTATATGTGGGTTCAAACTGTAGGGAATCAGGAGGGAAAATCCGATACCTATGCCGTGCCCAATTATCTTACATCTCGTAGAATTAATGTAAAGCTATTGGTTAAGTTTTAGAAGTGCTAATTTGAAAATTTGTCAATTTGAAAATGTGCAATTGTGAGAATAATTTCGGCAGTTTTTACTCCAAAACACCACCAATTCATTACTCTATTTAAACGACTGAACTGATTAGAATAACCTAGGATAATCCTGCTCAAAGCGGTTTAGCACTTTGGCAATGATTGCCTCGCGCAAGAATTTCGATTTATTCCTGATTTTATAACGTTTGCAGTATATATCAATTGCATCCAACTCGCTGGTGTTGAATAGCAATTCTTTTCTGTGTACTCTTTTTAATTTATCAGTATTGAAGCCTGGGCGCTTAGTCATCGTTGTTAAAATATCCAATTCTACTGCAAAGAAATTAAATGTAATTAAACCCTAAGCAATGGTTGTTCAATAAATACTTAACAATTATTCAAAAGTTTTTAACAGTTTCTTCTGTTTACCCAGTAAAATAAAGAGTTTTTCGTAGATAATATTGATAATTCGCTATAAAATCTAAATGTTGAGCGATGTTTTGATATGTGTGAACAAAAAAATGAGTGAATAGTTCCGTAATCGTTTGAAATTTGCTAAATTTCAACATTATTTCATTTAGTAATTTTAAATAAATGGATTAATGTGCTGTTAGTTAGAGTTTTATTCTGTTGATATTTTTAATGTGATTCAATATTCAATTGACATGCGAAAGACGAACGCTAATCATCTTTTCTATAATGCACCCAACACAAGGGAATTTTTTGGGCATATTCAGCGCTTTTTGGAGGTTGGTTTTTGGTATTGGGATAGTAAGTCTAACCATATTCATTTTAGCAAGAAAATACTTGCTGCAATTGGCATAAAATCCGATGATGAGGGAATTGCCCTCGACGATTTTTTTAGCGCAGTGCATCCCGATGATAAAAAAGTATTGCAGAAGGCTTTTGCCCGATTACTGTCCGATAAAGCCATTTCGGGCGATTTAGAATTTAGAGTTCTACGGAAAGGCTATTGGCGCTGGGCACGTACAAAGGCAACTGTTGCTGAGCACGATGAACAGGGCAATGTTTCAATTATAATTGGTAAATTTTTTGATATTGATACTAACAAGTACACTCAGCAACCTGCTGTAACCGAGAAGAAAAATATCTATTTTTCTTTTTTTAGTTATCGACCAGCCGACGATACATTCCAATGGTTTAATGCAGGACAAGCCATATTTAATTTTAAAACTACGGGTAATTCGTTTTCGCTTTTTGAAAGTTTAAAGGCCTGTGTGTCTGCTGTAGAATTAAATCTTTTAGTTCAACGTTGGGGACAATTTGTTAAATCCTCCGATGCTAGTTTTAGTATGGGATTTAATTACACAAGTCCTGATAAACTTAATCGAAGGGTAAAACTTTTAGCGACCAAATGTATTGATAATATTGATGTTGTAGAAGGTGCGTTGGTTGATATTTCCTCGGTTATTGAATGGGAGGGAGGCGAGCCAAAAAAAATGCGATATCCCTCGTTAATGAACTTGCATCAACTTTTTGTATTTGGATTTGACCCTAGTTTTTGCTTATCATTTTGCAATAAGTACACTGAGAAGAGCCTTGGATATAAGTTACAGGAATTATCGGAAGAGCAGGTTTTAAAAAAGATTCTTATACCGTCACCCGATACCTATAAACGATTTGTCGATTTTGTTAAGAGTGGTGGAACAAAATCCTTTGAGTGCTCAATTTCCAGTAAGGAAGGATTGGAACGTATTGTTTCTTGGACTTTAGTGCAAGGGCTTGAAAATGTTGAGGATTTATTTGTTATTGGGCGAGACATTACTTATTTAAGACAGCTAGAGGAACAGAAAGAAGCATTGGAATTAAGGCTGAATAGAATTCCTAGTATGGCCGAGCGGCTTTTATCGCATTCAAACGAAGAGAATTTGTTCTTTATACTGGGTGAAGAGCTCGAAAGAATCTACCACAAAAAGGTTAGTCTTGTTTTTTCGTTCGACTCCTCCGATAATTTTATAACAGTAGAGGGGATTTTTGGTCTGTCGCATCGAGTTTGGGAGACTTTTGTTGATGAATTGGGGTGGAACCCCGTTGGTCGCCGATTTTTGCTAAAACCAGAGCTTATAGAACTCCTTAAAGTAAATTATGCAGTAAAGTTAGATTATACATTCTACGAAATATCGGATGGTTTTATTTCTGTCTCTGCCGCCAAAATTGTGGAGAAACACTTTAATGTGGATGAGATTTACTTTAGCGGGCTTGTTTCCGATAATCATTTGTATGGCGGAATAGTTGTGTTTAACTCGGCCTCTGAAGCCAACTTCGATACTGAATCGTTAGGCGATATTGCTGCAATAACATCGCAGGCTATTGGTAAAATAAACTTAGAGCGAGACTATATTCGTCGATTAGATGAACTGAGGAAAACCAACGCTCGTAAACTCGACTTGCTTACCCATGTAAGCCACGAAATAAGAACTCCATTAAATGCAATTCTTGGTTTTAGTCAGCTTTTGGCTAACTCGGAGTTAAACGATGCTACAAAAAAACAGTACATTAACATTATAAATAGTAAGGGAAAGTCCTTAACAAGGCTTATAAACGATATTATCGACTTCAATAAAATTGAAAAGGGCGAATTAACCATTGTACGTACCGAGGTAAATATCAATAATCTTCTAAAAGATATTTACGGTTTTTACTTTAATGAATTGGCCCTATTTAAACGCGATGGAATTGAACTCAGATTATCTATTCCAGAGGGAACTGATTTCTTAGAGCTCTTTACAGATGAGGGTCGTTTAGTTCAGGTAGTTGAAAACCTAATTGATAATGCCCTAAAATTCACTGAGAGGGGAATTGTTGAGTTGGGTTATTCAATTCTTAACGATAAAATTAACCTGTTCGTTAAAGACACAGGTATTGGTATTGACCCAAAAATACAGGAGTTTATTTTTGAGAAGTATCGTCAATTGAGCGATTCTCAATCCCAAGTTAACTCAGGCCTTGGTTTGAAAATATCAAAGGAGATAATAACACTACTCAATGGTGATATATCAATTAAATCAGAGGTGGGTGCAGGTACAACAATAAATATAATACTTCCATTAATAAGTCAATCAATCAGAAGTGTCGAGTTTACCGATGAGATGGTTGATATTCATAAAAAAGTAGACTTTAAGAATAAAGTAATTTTGATTGTTGACGACGAAGAGGTTAATTACCTTATTTTGAATGAACTACTTATTGCATGGGGTGCAAAAACGCTGTGGGCTAAGAACGGAAAAGAGGCTGTAGATTTGGTTAATTCAATAAATCAGAATATCGATGCCGTTTTGATGGATATTCGAATGCCAGTTATGGATGGTTATGCCGCAACAATGGAGATTAAACAAATTAACCCTCAAATCCCAATTATTGCGCAAACTGCCTACGCATCCGATGAGGACAGGTTAAAGGCTGAAGCTGCTGGTTGTAATGGTTATATTACTAAACCAATCGACACAAACATATTATCAGAAGTTCTGGAAATTTTTTTGGTGAGTTAATGCAATTTAGTGCCCAATAATAATATTGAAAGGCTTATTTTTGTACTCTTCCGAACGCAAACTAAAAAGAGCAATAAATGGAAACTAGCGAGAAACTCAAGGCCCTGCGCCAGCAGATGAAGAAAAAGGATATTAATGCCTACATAATTCCTCATAGCGACCCCCATATTAGCGAGTACATCCCCGATTACTGGAAAATGCGTATATGGGCATCTGGCTTTAATGGTTCTGCCGGTACATTAGTTGTTACCATGGAAAATGCAGCCCTTTGGACTGATTCTAGGTATTTCCTTCAAGCAGAGCAGCAGTTAGAAGGTTCGGGTATAGAGCTTTGTAAAATGGGATTACCTGAAACTCCCGATATCCCAACTTGGCTTTCGATGAATCTGCGAAAAGGTTCCGTAATTGGTTTCGATGGTTTAGTTTTCTCGCTAAACTCTGCTCGTTCCTATATTGACGGTTTTAAGAAAAATGGTTTTTCATGTAATCCGAATATCGATATTATTTCAAAACTTTGGGACGATAGACCCGATTTACCCAACGATAAGGTTTTTGCTCATGAGTTGGAGTTTGCTAAAATATCTATTGCTGAAAAGTTGGGTGCAATTCGTAAATCATTGCTTGTACGCGATGCAACTGCATATTTAATGTGTGCTTTAGATGAGATTTGCTGGACATTCAATATTCGTGGTTCCGATATATCTTTTAACCCTGTGGTTCTTAGCTACGCTATTGTTGACGACGATACTGCTACTTTATTTATCGACCGTAGTAAAGTGGATTCAACTTTACTGGAATACCTACAAAGCGAAGGTGTCGATGTTAAGGATTACGGTAAAGTATCTAAGGTTCTTTCCAAGTTAACTAAAAAGGATACCGTAATTATTGACCCTGCAAAAACAAACTTCCAGATTTATTCACAAATACCTGAAAAGGTTAGGATTATTGAGACCTTAGGTCTTGCAACAGAGATTAAAGCCCGCAAATACCCTGCGGAGGTGGATGGTATTAGAGCTGCAATGGTGCAGGATGGAGTAGCAATGGTTGAATTCCTTTATTGGCTTGAAAGTAATGTTGGCAAACGAGAAATGACAGAGTTGTTGGTTGGTGAAAAAATTCTTGAGTTCAGAAGCAAACGCAAGCATTTTGTTTCGGAGAGTTTTGACTCAATTGTAGGTTACAAGGAACATGGGGCAATTGTGCACTATAGCGCAACTCCTGAAACTAGTTCTAAAATTGAGAAGGATGGATTTTTGTTAGTCGATTCTGGCGGTCAGTACTTAAATGGAACTACAGATATTACCAGAACAGTTCATTTGAGCAAGCCAACCAAGGACGAAAAGTTTGATTATACTTTGGTGCTTAAAGGGATGATTCGTTTGGCAATGGCAAATTTCCCTGTTGGAACACGTGGCTCACAGCTCGATACTTTGGCTCGAATGGCGCTTTGGTCAAACAAAATTAACTACGGTCATGGAACTGGTCATGGTGTTGGGTACTTTCTGAATGTTCATGAGGGTCCTCAGCAAATTCGTCCCGATAACCATTTGCCCATAGAAGTTGGAATGCTAATGTCCAATGAACCTGGTTTGTACAGGGCTGGTAAGCATGGAATTAGAATTGAGAACCTGATAGTTTGCGTTGATGATGAAACCAACGATTTTGGTCGATTCCTTAAGTTCGAAACGTTAACACTTTGCCCAATCGATACTAAGGCAATTGATGTTGATATGCTTTGGAGTGACGAGCGGGAGTGGTTAAATAATTACCACAGTATGGTGTACGAGCGTCTATCTGCACATCTCGATGCTGAACACAAGGAATGGTTGAAGGAAAAGACCAAACCCATATAAAACTAAAACTTTTGGGTATGAGAAGATTTCTGATAATTCTGTTCAGTTTGTTCATTCTTACAACTTGTGGACCACAGGTTAAGTTTGTTCAACCACAGCCAAAAGATGGTAAAAATCTTACTCGAATACCCCGTGAGTATTATGGACAATATTCATGTAACACGGATAGTTCAATTCTTGTGATAGATAGCACGAGCGTTGTTTCGTATTGGATATCGGAGGAAATTGTTCCGCGCGATAGTATTGTTGAAATTGAGCGCGATTTGAAGTTAACCATAAAGCGCGATACTCAAATTTATGTCCCGGAGAAAAGGGAAAATTGGCTTAGCAATGGTCTTTACCTCGATATTAAGTTCAAGGACGATTCTGTTAAGGTAAATGTTAAGGCTGAAAATAGGATGTTCGAGATATCGGACTCCCAATTGGTTCGTAAATACAGAGGGTACTGTTTTTTGAATACACAAACAACTGATGGTATTTGGCTTGTTAAAGTATTACACCTAAAGGGCAATACCCTTAATTTTGACGATTTACTCGATACCGAACAGGTTAAGAAACTAAAAGGAGTAACACGAGTTGCCGGGCCAATTGATACGTTGAAGAACGAACCCAAAGAGTATTACCTGAACCCGAGTCGCAGGGAGTTGCGCAGAATACTAAGGAATAGAAATGTCAATTATGATTATATAAAAGTTAAGTAATTACTAAAACTATCAATTTAAAATCAATTAAAAAAATGAAAACAATTTCTAAATTATTAATGGGGGCAATTTTATTGCTAACATTTTACCAATGCGAGAAGAGCGATTCAACACCAACTAATATTGATGTTAATTTAGACGGAAGTATTGTTGCTGGACCATACATTGCTGGGCATACAGTTGCAACTGAAGCTGTGTTAAGGTCAATTCCTGAACAGTATATCGATTCTGCAAGGAATTTACTCCATGTTGCCTACCAGCACACATCGCATGGTACGCATGTTACTTTTGGTTTGTTTGGGTTGAAGGATTATAAAACTGGCGATTCGGAGTTGTTTGGAATTACCAATTCCAATCCAACTACAAATAAACTGGACTTTAACGACTATGCCATAGGGAGTTATGCAGAGCCTGGCGTTGACGCCTCTGACCTTAGCCGGGATGAAAATGCGTTTCTTCAGGCAACACGCAATTTTCTGGATGACCCCGATAATGCGCATATCAATGTTATAATGTGGTCTTGGTGTAGTATTAGCAGCCATAGTGTTTCGGATAATTACCTTGCAGGAATGCAAACGCTTATAGATGAGTATGGAAAGAATGGCTCTAAGATTGGAACCGGAGTTGGCAAACGTGCTAGGCCAGTTTACTTTATTTTTATGACTGGACATGCCGAGGGCAACAATATTGGTAGTGGATTACCAAAGAATCAGGCCGATTTGATTATCAACTTTTGTAATCAGAACCACCAACTTTGCTTAGATTACTATAGCATTGATACCCATGAAATGGATGGTACTTACTGGGACGATACCGACGATAATGGAGTTTCAACAAAGTATGGCGGAAACTTTTGTATCGATTGGCAGAATTCTCACACGCAAGGTCAGCATTGGTATCAAAATAAAACCACCGATGGCGATGTTATTTATGGCGAACACAATACTCAACACATTACTGCAAATCGCAAAGCCTATGCAATGTGGTGGATTCTAGCCCGAATTGCTGGTTGGGATGGTGAGTAGTTAATGAATAAAAAACGCTGGATTATTCCAGCGTTTTTTAGTTTATTCCCCAATAATCTTTACTAAGACACGTTTACGGCGCATTCCGTCAAACTCTCCGTAGAATATTTGTTCCCAAGGCCCAAAGTCGAGTTTGCCCTGAGTTATTGCAACAACCACTTCACGTCCCATTATGGTACGCTTTAGATGTGCATCGGCATTATCCTCAAACCCGTTATGTTTATACTGAGAGTGAGGTTTCTCGGGTGCTAATTTTTCCAACCAAACCTCAAAATCGTGATGTAAACCGCTCTCATCGTCATTAATAAATATGCTCGAAGTAATATGCATTGCATTTACCAACGCCATGCCTTCTTTTATGCCACTTTCAGCAAGGCATCTCTCCACATCGCGGGTAATATTAATTAGCTCACGACGCTTGCTGGTCTCAAACCAAAGTTCCTTCCTGTACGATTTCATTTTTACCTAATTCCTTAATAACCAAATTTCTCAATAACTCAATAACTCAATAACTCAATAACTCAGTAACTCAGTAACTCAGTAACCTACTTCCTAATCCCAAGTTCCTCCACAATTCTTGCAATCTTGGCATCTAACTCTTTGAGTTGATTTTCTAACTCCGATGCAGACTTCAGTTCACCCTTTACACCAAAGTAGAATTTTATTTTGGGCTCAGTACCCGAAGGCCGCACCGATACCTTGGTGCCATCCTCTGCAATAAATTGCAGTACATCGGATTTAGGTTGATTTATGCTAGAAATTTTCCCTGTTACAGTATCAGTTGTTTCCTGTTTTTGGTAATCGTGGATTGTTTTTACAGTTGAACCATCGATACTTTTGGGTGGATTGGCTCTATAGTTTTTCATCATTTGGGCAATCTGCTCTACACCATCTTTGCCCTTTAACGTTAACGATACTAAGTGTTCCTTATATAAACCAAACTCTTGGTATATCTCCATTAAAATTTGGTAAGGTGTTTTGCCTTGGTCTTTTGCCCAAGCAGTAATTTCGGCAAACATAGCGCAGCTAATTACAGCGTCCTTATCACGAACAAAATCGCCGCAAAGGTATCCGTAACTTTCTTCACCACCACCAATGAATGTTTTAGCGCCTTCGAGTTCCCTAATCTTTTCGGCTATATACTTGAAACCTGTTAAAACCTCAAAGCAATCTACATTGAATTTTTTGGCAATATCGGCCAATAAATCAGTGGTTACAATTGTTTTAACAATGTACTCCTTACCTTTTAGCTTACCGTTTTCCTTCCATTTACGGAGTAAGTAGTAAATAAGGATAGATGCGGCTTGGTTCCCGTTTAGTAGAATGAAATTTCCATTGTTGTCTTTAACGCCAATACCAACACGGTCAGCGTCGGGGTCGGTGGCCATTACTATATCAGCATCAATTTCATCGGCTTTCTCAAGTGCGAGTTTAAGCGCTGCAGACTCCTCTGGGTTTGGTGAAACTACTGTGGGGAAGTTCCCATCAATTACATCCTGCTCTGGAATGCTTATAATATTGGTGAAGCCAAATTTGTGCAGTGTTTTTGGAACCAACTCAACTCCAGTTCCGTGAATAGGGGTGTAAACAATAGCGATGTTCTTATGCTTCTTAATTATTTCGGGTGATAGTGATAGTGTAGATAGTGTATTGATATAAATTTCATCCGTTTGACTACCAATAACCCTTATTAAGTTGGAATCTCCGTTAAACTTAACCTCTGAAATATCTTTTATTGACAGTACCTCGTTAATAATATTTTTATCGTGAGGGGGAACAATCTGTCCGCCATCTTCCCAGTAAACCTTATAGCCATTGTATTCTTTAGGATTATGTGATGCGGTAATTACAACTCCACAATGGCATTTGTAGGTTCTAATGGCAAAACTAAGCTCAGGAGTGGGACGTAACGAGTCGAACAGGTAAACACGTATTCCATTTGCACTAAATACTTTTGAGGTAATATCGGCAAACTTCATACTGTTGTTACGCGAGTCGAATGCAATTGCAGCCCTAATTTCTGGCAAATGAGCAAATTGTTTACGCAGATAATTGCAAAGTCCTTGCGTGGCAATACCTACGGTATATATATTCATTCGGTTTGTTCCAACACCCATAATTCCACGTAATCCGCCAGTTCCAAACTCTAAATCGCGGTAAAACGATTCAATTAGTTCGGTTACATCCTTATCTAATAGGTGCTGAACCTGTTCCCTTGTCTCCTTATCGAAAGCAGGATTAAGCCACTTTTGTGCTCTTTCTCTAACCTGTTTTTCAAGTTCTTGCTTTTCCATAGCGTTGGGTGTTATATTGTGGGATATTAAGTTATTAAGTTCTTGGTTAAATGAGTGAACGGATTGATGTTTTTGTTAAAATTCTCCAATTACCTAATTTCCAAATTGTCTAATCTTCAAATTATCTTAATTGTTTCAAGCATTCAATAAGACTTTCACGCCAATAAGGTGTTTCAACGTTATACAAGTTACGAATTTTTTGTTTATTCATCACACTGTATTGGGGTCTAGTTGCAAGGGTAGGGTAATCCTTTGTTTCAATAGGCTTTACCTTGCAGTTTAGGTTCGATAGTGATACTATTTCGTGAGCAAAGTCGAACCAACTACAAACACCCTCGTTGGAGTAGTGGAATATTTCTGGTTTAAAATTTTCTGTTCCACTATCAACAATCTGAAGGATAGCTTTTGCTAAATCGTGAGCCCAGGTTGGAGTCCCTGTTTGGTCGAAAACCACACCAAGCTCTGGCTTTATCGCCCCGTGTTTTAGAATTGTTTTTACAAAGTTGTTTCCATAAGCTGAGTAAAGCCACGATGTGCGTATAACCATTCCTACACCCGATTTTAAAACATTCTGTTCGCCAATCAGTTTAGTTTTGCCATATGTAGATTGTGGATTAACAGCTGAATCTTCGTTGTAAGGGGTGTTTGCTTTACCATCAAAAACATAATCGGTGGAAACATGGATTAATTTAGTTCCATACTTTTTGCAAGCATCGGCTAGAATTTTTGGTGCAATCGCATTTATTCGATTTGCTTGAGTTTCTTCTTGCTCTGCTTTATCTACTGCCGTATAAGCTGCACAATTTAGTAGGAACGCAGGCTTTAGAGCATCCAATGCTTTTTCAACACTTTCAGCATTAGTTATGTCTAATTCCTGAAAGTCAGTAAAAATAAAGTTGAAATGAGGATAACTATTAAGGAAACCTCTTATCTCTGTTCCTAGTTGTCCATTTGCACCAGTAACTAGAATATTTTTAGTGGATGCTACCATACAGAAAATTCATTTCGGCATTCATTAAATCTGGATGCACCTTATCTTTTGATGATACTGTTGCTTTTTCGTTATCAATTTTCCAGTCTATTCCAAGTTTTGCGTCATTGTAACGTATTCCACGTTCTGCTTCAGGGTTGTATAATTCATCACATTTGTAGGAAACTATTGCCGTTTCACTTAATACAGAGAAACCATGTGCAAATCCTTTCGGCACGAGTAGTTGGGTTTTGTTTTCCGAAGAAAGTTCAATGGAGAAATGTTTGCCAAACGTAGGAGAATTCTGACGAATGTCAACAACCACATCTAATATTCTACCACTAATAACCCTCACAAGTTTGGTTTGAGCGTATGGCGAGAGTTGATAATGAAGCCCTCTAATTACACCATACGATGATTTTGATTCATTGTCCTGAATAAATGTTATATCAACTCCTGATTCTTTATATTTCATTGAGTTGAAACTTTCAAAAAAATATCCTCGACTATCTTCAAAAACCTTTGGCTCGATAATTAAGAGGTCAGAAAAGTCTGTTTTAATAACCTTCATAAATTGTAATTATTTTTTCAGATGTTTTCTAAAATACTCTATAGTGTGAACAAGCCCCTCGTCCAATTTAACCTTTGGTTCCCATCCATTTAGGTGTTTTTTTGCAATAGAAATATTTGGTTGACGTTGTGTTGGGTCATCCTTAGGGAGAGGAAGATAGACTAATTCAGATTTACTGCCCGTCAACTTTATGACTTTTTCAGCCAGTTCGAGCATAGTAAATTCTGCGGGATTGCCAAGGTTTACAGGGCCTGTAAAGTCATCTGGAGTGTTCATTAGGCGAATAAACCCTTCAATTAAATCGTCAACATACTGGAAACTACGAGTTTGCTTGCCGTCCCCAAATATAGTTATGTTTTGGTTGTTGAGTGCTTGAACTATAAAATTGGATACTACGCGTCCGTCGTTAGGGCTCATACGAGGCCCATAAGTATTGAATATTCTGGCAATTTTAATTCTAACCTTATTCTGTTCGTGGTAGTTCACAAAAAGAGTTTCAGCACAACGCTTGCCCTCATCGTAACAAGAACGTGGACCAATAGGATTTACATTTCCCCAGTAACTTTCTATCTGAGGATGAACCAATGGGTCGCCATATACCTCGCTGGTGGATGCTTGTAAAACCTTAGCTTTTATGCGCTTTGCCAAACCAAGCATATTTATTGCCCCCATTACTGAGGTTTTTACCGTTTTGATAGGGTTGTATTGGTAGTGTATTGGCGATGCTGGACATGCTAGGTTGTATATTTCATCAACCTCGGCGTAGTAAGGTACAGTGACATCGTGGCGAACTAGTTCAAAATAGGGATTGCTCAGAAGATGTACCACATTAGACTTGGAGCCGGTAAAGTAGTTATCCAAGCAAATAACCTCATTTCCTTCGGAAAGTAATCTTTCACATAGGTGAGAGCCCAAAAATCCAGCACCACCTGTTACAAGTATTCGTTTCATAAAACTCGTTGTTAATGTTTGAATTAGGTGATATTTATCATCCCATAATTGAATTTCAAATGTAACGCTTAATTTTATATTTTCCTACTCTTGTTAGTGCTCCATGGTTAATGAATTGTAAACTTGTGGCTACTTTTTATCTGCAAAATCAATAAAAACTTTTAACATTATTTCCTAGAAATGATAAAGTTATGTATTTTTGCAATCTGTTTTATTTTTACAAATAATGTCTAACTAATTAACAATTAGGTAATTTAATGATTAATCAAGATGAAAATGCTGCTAAAGAAGCGGCGCTAAATGC
>CAZTVY010000049.1:0-6397 GCA_964617235.1 uncultured Rikenellaceae bacterium
TTGAAGTATGTTTTGCCAATTTTAATTACATCGGCCGATTTAACTCCGTACGATATTATTTCTTCCTTGAAAAACCGTTGTCCACTTTTTTGAACATCAACATCTGCTAGTTTCTTTAGTTCATTTCGAACTGTAATAACTATATCGCTCATAGATGGTTTATTAAGTTAATTATGAGTTTTAAAGTTAATATTTTTGATTAATATGCTTTTAATCATCATCAGTAAACCAAAGCTTTTATAATTTTGAGGTAACTTAAAACCCAATTTAACTATGAACAGAATACTATCATTTGCAGCAGTATTAACCCTTGGGGCTGCTATTCTTGTATCGTGTACATCTAAACAGGAAAAAATGGAAAAACGTTTGGCCGATTACATTGCAAAGTTGGAGCAACAAGTAATTCCTCTATCAAAAGAAGCAGCCATAGCGTCGTGGGATGCTTCAATAACTGGCAAAAACGAGGATTACGTGAGGTCAGAGGAGGCTCAAATTAAACTTGTTAAGATTTTTGCCGATTCAGCATTATTTGCTGATTTAAAAGAAATTCGCGAGTCCGGTTTGGTGAAGGACTCTTTATTGAAGCGTCAAATGGAATTGCTTTATCCAGCATTTTTAAGAAATCAGGTTGACCCTCAATTGCTTGAGCAAAAAATTAAAATGGAGGCTAACCTTGAGAAGAAGTACTCGAACTTCCGTGCTAAGGTTGGCAATAAAATGCTTACCGATAATGATATTGAAGGAATACTTTCTTCATCCACAAATAGTAAGGAGTTAGAGCAAGCATGGAATGCACATAAAATGATTGGCCAAGAGGTTGCTGCTGATGTTGTTGCACTTGTTAAGGTTCGTAACCAAATTGCTCAGAAACTTGGCTATGAGAACTACCATACAATGAATATGACTCTCTCCGAGCAAAATCCAGAGACAATACTTGCTCTTTTTAACGAATTGGATAGTTTAACATACAATACATTTGCACAGCTTAAAGGTGATATTGATAGTTATCTATCGAAGCGTTATAAAATTTCTGCAGATAAGTTGATGCCTTGGCATTACCAAAACAGGTATTTTCAGGAAGCACCAAAAATTTATAGTGTTGATTTGGATAAATTCTATGAAAATCAGGATTTAGTTCAGTTAACCGCAAAATTCAATGCAGGTATTGGTTTAAATGTTGATGATATTATTGCAAAATCAGATTTATTCGAGAAACCTGGTAAGAACCAACATGCATACTGTACTGATATTGACCGTTCTGGTGATGTTAGAGTTCTTTGCAATGTTAAACCTACTTATAGTTGGATGAATACTATGCTTCATGAGTATGGACATGCTGTTTACTCAAAGTTTAACGACCCTACAAAATCATATATGCTCCGCGATGCAGCTCATAGTTTCACTACTGAGGCTATTGCTATGATTATGGGTCGCTTGGCTAGTAATCCGCAGTGGATGTTAGATATGGGCATTATAACCCCAGAGCAAAAGAAGGAAATTGAGGGCGATTGTTTTAAATCGTTACGCTTGGAGCAACTTACTTTCAGCCGTTGGGCTCAAGTGATGTACCGTTTCGAGAAGGAGATGTATGCCAACCCAGACCAAGATTTAAATGCTCTTTGGTGGCAACTAGTTGAGAAATACCAAATGCTAAAGAAGCCTGAAGGTAGAAATGAACCCGATTGGGCTACTAAAGTTCACGTAGCATTATACCCTTGCTACTACCATAACTATTTGATGGGAGAGATGCTTGCATCGCAGTTAAACTACTATATTGCTACCAATGTGTTGAATAATAACGATATTACAACTGTTAGTTTCGTTAATAAGCCTGAGGTTGGAAAATACTTGGATGAGAAAGTATTTAAGCCAGGATGTTTGTACGAATGGAACGATATGATTGAACGTGCAACTGGTGAGAAATTGACCGCAAAGTACTATGCAAAGCAGTTTGTAGAGTAGTAATATTTATACTTTAATTAAAAAGCACCCTTAGGGTGCTTTTTTTATTGGTTGTTGGTTGCTCTAAAAAGCATATCGGCCGCCTGCTTGAGTTTATTTTTTAGGTTTTCCGATACTTGTGGATGACTATTCAGCCAATCGGTAACAATTTTTGCAGCCTCAGGGCTGCTGTGCCCCCAAAGCGCAGCATCAAGCCACATTTTTGGGAAAAAGATATCGCCTGTTTGCTGAATCTCAGGAAGTAAATCGAGCGATGCTGTTAGGTAATGAATTGAATGCGCTGTGCGCAATGGGTGATTAAAGTAACGCAACGCTTCGGTTACCTCAGGCCGACGGTTTTGTGCGCTGAGCAGGCTGTGGAAAAAGTCATCGCGAATGGCTTCGTCGTTGCTAACGGCTCGTTTTACAAATCTGAATTTTGAGAGTCTATCGTTATTCGTAATCCTATTAAGTTGTACACCCAATAAACTATCGGCTTCATGAATTCCGCGTACAGCTATTTCCAAAGCAAGGTTGGTTAAATCCTGTTCGCTTAGTGTAATTCCGTCAATTTTTGCTTTGCCATTCCAGAAATCAACTAAATTATCCATTGCTTCGGTTGAAAGGGCTATTCGGGAATAGGTTTGGAAAATTGGTTTTCGCTCATCAACTGGGATATTTTTAGAGTTGAAAAGCTTGTATAGAGTGAATTCAAGGAATTGCGATTGCTTAGTTCTTTCATCCTGTGTCATAAATTGCCACCAAACCATCTCGATATTGCTCAGTAAATAGTTGCGGATTTGTGGTTCCTTTTCTTTGTTAAGCGACAATAGCAGGAAGTTGAAGTAATCTGATTTATTAAGTTTTCCATTCAAAAATATTTCATTGACTGAAATAAGATTTGAGGCTCTGGCCACAGCGTCATCAATAACGAACGATGGGTTTATCAATTTATTTAGATTATCCTGTTCTGTGATAAATTGTCCGTAACCAAGCCCGTTGGAGTTTAAAAGAATTATGTCTTTCTCTCCGTTTTCAAGGTCTATTTTAACTTGAGATTTATCGTGCGTTATATCAATGTTCACTGCTTGAGCGGCTTCATCCATTAAAGCAATAGAGTACTGCATTGACATTTCTATACCTTTAGTTTTCTGTGTTATGGATAGATTTGCCGAGCTGTCTTTTTCTACTTTAACCTTTGATGCCATAACGGGCATATCAGCCTGTTCAACCCAAGCTTTACTCCATTTTTTAAGGTTAACAGGGGTAAGTGTGTCAAATACAGATATCAGTTCATTCCAGTCGGCATTTGCCATACAGTGCTGTTTAAGGTACTGCTGAACACCCTGCTGGAATAGTTCTTCGCCCATTGTTTTTTCCAACTGCATCATTGCAATTGGTGCTTTGTGGTAGATTATATCTCCATAAAGTGTTCCTGCGTACAATAAATTATCTAAGTTTTGTTGAATAGGGTTGCTCCCCGAGGTTCTATCGACCGAGTAAGCTCTAGGGTAATGCGATAAAAGAAAGCTGAGTCGATGGTTAACTTCAGGAAATTGAGGGTTTACAATTTTATCGGCCATAAGTCCAGCAAAAACCTCCTTGAGCCAAACATCGTTGAACCAGCGCATTGTAACTAAATTGCCAAACCATTGATGAGCAACTTCGTGGGCAATTAAGTTGGCTTGTCCCAACTTCTGGTTAACCGAAGGGTTTTCGTCGAGTAGCAAACGTGCATCGCGGTAAAAAATTGCACCAGAGTGCTCCATTCCGCTATACTGAAAATCGGGGATTAGCACAATGTCTAGTTTGTCGAATTGATAAGGTATTCCAGTATAACTCTCCAGCCAGTTTAACGAATGAAAATGACTGTTGAAAATCGCATCCAAATTTCTTTCTACTTTCTTTAAATCACTTTCACGATGGTACAAAACAATCCTTCTGCCATTTTGGGTTTGGCTTATTGTATCGAACTTTCCCGCTGCAAATGCGAAAAGATATGTACTTAAAGGTTGTGTTTTGCTAAACATAAATATGTTGGATGTATCGGTTTGCATTGCATTTTCTGCGGCTGAATTGGTAACAGCAGTCCAATCCTCGGGGACCTCCAATGTAAGGTTGAATATTGCCTTCATATCGGGCTGGTCGAAACAGGGGAATACTGTCGATGCCCTATCGGGAACCAAGAGTGTGTATAAGAAATCCTTTTTCCGATTTAGAGACGATTCGCCAGCATAAAAATCGATATCAACCTTGTTTGCACCCTTGTACAAATACCAAGCAGGTATAACAATATGACCATTCTCGGGTTTTGTGTTGTAAACGCGGCTATTAACTGTAACGGACATTAGACTTGAATCGTTCATCCTGTAATCCAGTACAACTCTTTGTCGTTTTTTCAGTTCAAAGCTAATTTCAACTCTCGATGGAATTTTAGATTCCATATGTGATGGAACCGACATATATATCGAGTAATCAATATTGCTAATATTTTTCTTACGGATTGCTGCAAGTTCCTTGGATACTCCTAATTCTGGAGTTTTACTACAACTTATTGCAAGTAGCAATACTAATGCAACGGTAATTGATTTAACTGAGAATAGCTGCTTAATCATAACGAAAAGATTTACAGCTCTAAAAATATACAATTACAGGTTATAAACAATTATTCTATATTTGCTTTGCTCAAATTGATATTAATTCGATGACTGATTTTGATAACGAAATACTTAACCTGCCTTATAACCTTTACCGTTCGGCAATATCCATTCGTAGCGAAATAACCCGAAGGTTAACCGAGGAGTTTAAGGAAGATTTCACATCAGATTACTGGTATATTCTAAATATTATTATTGACAATGAGCCTATTTCCAGCGCTCATATATCTGAAATCACTGGGCGCGATAGAGCTTCGATTTCTCGTACACTGGGTTGTATGGAACGGCTCGATTTAATTCGAAGAGTCGATAACCCAGCCAATAAGCGGTCGGAGTTAATTCTATCAACTAAATTTGCCTTTGAATTTAAAGTTAGGGCAGAGGAGATAATTCGCGAGGTGGTATCATCAACATTAAAGGAACTTAAGCCAATTGAGTTGATGGAACTGAATAGGATGTTGAGTGCTATATCTATTTAATCTATTAGGTAGTGAGTTGTTGAGTAATTATGGTTATTTACCACTGAATTACTTAATCTCCCAATAACACATTTACAGAATTAAACCTTCTTTCTCTCGCTTGGTCTTATCCAAAAATCAACTAATTAGCAACAAAATTTTTCTGTGAACATTAAAGCAGCTACTTTTGTTGCCTTTAAATAATATTCAAAATGATAAGAATAAGTAAAACAGTTACAGCGATGATTATTGTACTTTCGGTAGTATCGTGCAATCAGGAGAAGCAGATTGATAATCCGTTATTGGCGGAGTTTAACACTCCATTCCAAACTCCTCCGTTCGATAAAATTAAGCACGAGCACTATGTGCCTGCTATTGACTCAGCAATTGCCGAGGCAAAGGGCGAAATCGACAGAATAATCAATAATTCAGAGGCACCAACCTTTGAGAACACCATTGCAGCTTTGGATGCAAGCGGACGCAGATTGAGTATGGTTTCGAACATACTATTCAATTTGAATGGTGCCGAAACCGATACTGCACTTCAACGAATTGTTCGTGAAGTTTCTCCCAAATTAACCGATTTCAGCAATGATGTTAATTTGAATCCACAGCTTTTTGAACGTGTTAAATTGGTTTGGAGTAAGCGTGATTCTTTGAAATTAACTCCAGAGCAGCAAACATTGCTTGAGAGTTCTTATAAAGGTTTTGTTCGTAGTGGTGCAAACCTAAACGATGAGGATAAAGAGAAATTCAGAGCAATAAGCAAAGAGTTAGCAGACTTAAGTCTTCAATTCAGTGAGAATTATCTTGCAGAAACCAATTCATACACCTTAAACATTAAGGATGAGAAGGATTTAGCTGGTTTACCCCAGAGTTTAATCGATGCTGCTGCGCTTACAGCAAAGGAAAAGGGTATGGAAGGCTGGGTTATTACTCTAGATTACCCGATGTATGGCCCATTCATGAAATATTCTGAGAATAGAGAATTAAGAAAGCAACTTTATACGGCTTCTGCTAGCAGATGCTTTAAGGGTAATGATTCCGATAACCAAGAAATTGCTAAGAAAATTGCCAATCTTCGTCTTCAGCGTGCAAATATTTTAGGCTTTTCAAACTACGCAAACTTTGTGCTAGAGGAACGTATGGCTAAGAGTTCCGATAATGTGAATAAGTTCCTTCAACAACTTGTTGATGCTTCAATCCCCGCCACTAAACTTGAGGTTGAAGAACTTAAGAAGTTTGCAGCAGAACAGGGCTTTAAAGGTAATATTGAGCGTTGGGACTGGTCGTTTTACACCGAGAAACTTAAAATGAGCAAGTATAGCTACAACGAGGAGG
>CAZTVY010000049.1:6419-12785 GCA_964617235.1 uncultured Rikenellaceae bacterium
GATGGAGTATTTATGCTTACCAATAAACTTTACGGTTTAACCTATAAGCCTAACGCTAGCATTCCTGTTTACCATGCCGATGTTAAGGCTTACGAGGTTTACGACGAGTCAGGCAAACTTATTTCTATTCTTTATCTCGATTTCTTCCCACGTGCAGGCAAGAGTGGTGGTGCTTGGATGACCTCTTTCCGTTCTCAATACAAAGAGGCTGGTGTTGATGTTCGTCCATTTGTTTCAATTGTAACTAATTTCACCAAACCAACCGAAAAAGACCCATCATTGTTAACTTTTGATGAGTTTACAACATTCCTTCACGAGTTTGGACATGCATTGCACGGAATGCTTACAGAGTGTACTTACTCTTCGGTAAGTGGAACAAGCGTTTATCGCGATTTTGTTGAATTGCCTTCGCAAATTCTTGAGAATTGGGCAACACAAAAGGAGTACCTAGATTTATTTGCAGTTCACTTCAAAACTGGCGAAAAAATGCCACAGGAATTGATTCAAAAAATCATCGATAGCCAAAATTTCCAAGCTGGTTATTTCTCGTTGCGTCAGTTAGGATTTGGTATCCTTGATATGAACTGGCATAGCATTGAAAAGCCAGTAACCGTTTCTGTGGATGAGTTCGAAAAGAAATCGATTGGTAAGTTTGATGTTCTTCCTTCAGTTAATGGAACAAATATGAGTGTTGGTTTTGGCCATATATTTGAAGGAGGTTATGCCGCTGGTTACTATAGCTACAAATGGGCTGAAGTATTAGATGCAGATGCTTTTGAAGTATTCAAGCAACGCGGAATTTTCGATAAGGAGACCGCAAAATCGTTCCGCGACAATATCCTTTCGAAAGGTGGTAGCGAGCATCCAATGGAACTTTACAAACGTTTCCGTGGACAGGAACCAACCATTGATGCTCTACTAATCCGTAGCGGGTTGAAGAAGTAATCCGATACATCTAGACATAATAAAGAAAGGGGCTTTTTGCCCCTTTTTTCGTTCAATATATTAGTTCAGATTGAAGTTTTTAAGGGAAAAACGGACTTCCAAAACTATTAAAAGTATTTGGATACTGAGCATTTACAAAGTTAAAACTGGCTCCAATACTAGTTTTATTGCTAATTTTATAGTTAAACCCAACACCATACATTTGGCTATTGTAGCTTCCAAAGCTATTCATAAAGGGAGAGTAGAAAGATTGGTTTTGAGATACAGAGCCCATTGCGTATACGCTAAACCTATTGGTAAAATTGTACTGAGTATATGCCCACGCTTGGTAAGGATTATTGGATGATTGCATTTGGCCTTGACCCAGTTCACTGGGTGTATTCATCCCATGGAATCCATTTCTCGATAATGTAACTCCTGCAATAACCTGCAATTTTTGATTTGGAGAGTAGGAAACACTTGGTGCAACATATGAGTTTGACATTCCCACACCATTTCCCATAAAGGAATAACCAGTACCTAAAGATAGTCCATAGTTTACACCAGGCTTAATTACTCCAAAAGGAGTTATAACAGCGGTAGAATCGTATGTTTGTTCTTGGTTATATCCGGGGTTGTAGATTTTATGTAAATCCTGAACTAGTTGAGCATTTGTAACAGAAAAACCAACGCTCAAAATGATAGATAGTAAAAAGATTTTTTTAACCATAGCAATATCATTTTATTACCCAAAAATAGCAATCGATAAATTAAAACGCAACACTTTAACTTTTATTACTAACGTTTTTAACAGTATTTAGTTCGTTTTCAGTTCATATATTGTGTCAACCCATAGCTCTATTTCACCCTCACAGCCCTATGCACTCCTTGAACCTTACCCAATCTGTACAATAACATTTCCAGATGCTTTGTATCCTCCACGTAGAGCTGAATAACTCCCTCGAATAGGCCATTTTTAGAGTTGATGGCAAGATTGCGCATGTTTACTTTCAAATCCTTACTTATGACCTCGGATATTCTGTTTAGTATTCCGAGTTCATCAGTTCCAGTAATTTTTATTGTGGACTGGAATGCTCCGGCCTTTGAGGTTCCTTTCCATTTTGCTTTTACAATTCTATACCCCCAACGATTATGCAACTGATTTGCGTTCGGACAGCTTGTGCGATGTATCTTTATCCCTTCGCTAACCGTTACAAAGCCAAACACATCGTCGCCAAATATTGGATTACAGCATTTTGCAAGCTTGTAATCGATATTTACCAACTTTTCATCGATTATTAGAAAATCGGTGCTGGTTTGTTCCTTCCCTGTTTCAACTTTTTGTGTTTCAACTTTTGAAACATCGGTAGTTTCAGCTGCTTCGGTTGTGATAATGCTCTTAAGTGCCGATGGGTCAATTTTACCCTCAGCAACTCTGATAAAAATATCGGTTGGCTTTTTTAGTTTTAAGTGTTTAATAATTTTCAACAGGGCCTCGTCGGCATCATCAATTTTCCAATTCTTAAAGCGGCGAAAAAGAATCTCTTTACCCTCAGCAATTTCCTTATTTTCGGCATCTCTCAGTTCTTGTTTAATCCTTGTTTTTGCTTTGGATGTAACAACAATTGAGAGCCAATCCTTTTTGGGACTCTGTTTCTTTGAGGTGATAATCTCAATAACATCGCCATTTTGAAGTGTTTGCTTAATTGTTACATTTTTACCGTTTACAATAGCTCCAGTACACTGAGCCCCAATGGCAGAGTGGATGTCGAAAGCAAAGTCAAGCACTGTTGATTTTGCTGGTAACTTGCGGATGTCACCTTTAGGGGTAAATACGTATATGTCTGAGGCTTGAAGGGCCACATCCAATTTATCCACGTGCTCCTCTGGCGAAGTCTCTGCCGATTCTAATACTTCTCTAACACGTAATACCCATTCATCAACTCCCTGTTCCTGACGGATTCCTTTGTACTTCCAGTGTGCGGCAAGTCCTTTCTCTGCAATTTCGTCCATTCGGGTTGTGCGGATTTGTACCTCAACCCATTTATCCTCGGGTCCAAGAACCGTTGTGTGTAACGATTCGTAACCTGATTTTTTAGGTACCGATATCCAATCCCTTAACCTTTCGGTATTTGGTGTATACTTATCGGTTATAATGGAGTAAACCTGCCAGCAATCAGATTTCTCCGATTCGGGCTTTGAGTTTAGTATAATTCTGATGGCAAATATGTCGTGAACATCTTCAAAATCAACTTGCTGACTCTGCATTTTTCGGAATATAGAGTAGACAGATTTTGTACGACCCTTTATTTCAAATTCATATCCGCGTTTTTTTATTTCCTCCTCAATTGGCCCAATAAACTCTTTGATGAATTTATTCCTGGTGGCAGTGGTCTCCTTTAATTTCTTGATAATATGCTTGTACTCCTTGGAATGGATAAATTTCATGGATAAGTCTTCCATTTCCGACTTAAGTCTATACAACCCAAGCCTATGAGCTAAGGGTGCGTATAAATGGAAGGTTTCCCACGACCGCTTTATCTGTATATCCTTGCTGGAGTAACTTAACGACCGCATAGTTTCTAGCCTGTCGGCTAGTTTAATAAGTATTACGCGAGCATCGCTGGATAAACTGATGATAAGTTGACGGAAATTCTCCGATTGTGCTTTTGGATTTTTAAGGTCGAGACTCGATATACGTGTAAAGCCGTCAACAATATTGGCAACCTTGGCGCCAAATCGTTTCTCAATTTCAATTTTGGTAAGTTGATTTCGTTCAATCGATTCGTGAAGCATTGCCGCTATTACCGAGGAGGTTCCCAATCCAATTTCATCAACACAAATTCTAGCAACATCGGTTAAGTGTATTATGTAAGGATTACCAGAATCGCTTTTAACCTCACTATTCATCTCCGATGAAAGTTTAAAAGCTTCTCTAATTAGCGTTTGATTCTCCTTAGTAACAACATTCTTTACAGACCTCAATAAAGCCCTATATCGATTTAAAACTAATCTTTTGTCTTTTTCTGAATACTGTTGCATTGCCTTATGTGTTTTGGTAAATATAAAGATTTTTTAGATGATAATATTTTGGATGATTCATTCCGCACTTCAAGTATTCTTTCATTTTCTTTATCTTTATACAAATTTTTGAATTATGTCAACCGAGCAGATTTATCAGAGAATTAAAAGTTTACGGGAGCAACTGAATCATCATAACTATCAATACTATGTGCTTTCGCAACCAACTATTAGCGATTATGAGTTTGATGCTCTGCTCAAGGAGTTAACTGATTTGGAGGCTCAGCACCCTGAGTTCGACGACCCAAACTCACCAACCAAAAGGGTTGGTAGCGATATTTCCAAGGAGTTTAACCAGGTTAAGCACCGATTTCCAATGTTATCGCTGGCAAATACATACACCGAGGAGGAGGTCTTAGATTTTGAGGATAGAGTTTTGAAAGCACTAACCACCGAGCCAGAGTACGTTTGTGAGTTGAAGTACGATGGCGTAGCCATTGGATTAACTTACAAAAATGGTAAGTTAGTGCAAGCTGTAACCCGTGGCGATGGGACAATTGGCGATGATGTTACGGCCAATGTCCGTACCATTAAATCTATTCCGCTTGTTCTGCATGGCAATTATCCTGATGATTTTGAGATTCGCGGAGAAATATTTATGCCCCGCAATGTGTTTGAGGAGTTGAACCGTGAGCGCGAGGAGGATGGCGATACTCCATTTGCAAATCCCCGCAATGCGGCTTCAGGCACATTAAAGTTACTAAACTCCACTGTTGTTGCTAAACGCAAGTTGGATTGTTTCCTATACTATGTTTTAGGCGATAATTTACCATTCGATAATCATTACCAAAACCTTGTTGCAGCCAAAGACTGGGGATTTAAGGTTTCGGAGCACGTTAAGCTTTGTACAACCTCAAAACAGGTAATGGATTACATCCATTACTGGGACGATGCCCGTAAGAAATTACCATTCGACACCGATGGTGTAGTTGTTAAGGTAAGTTCCTATCAACATCAAAATGCTTTAGGCTTAACGGCAAAAACTCCACGGTGGGCAATTGCATATAAGTTTAAACCTGAACGGGTAAGCACAACCTTGCTTTCTGTTGACTTTCAGGTTGGGCGCACAGGTGCCGTTACTCCAGTTGCAAACCTTAAGCCAGTGAAGTTGGCGGGAACGGTTGTTAAACGTGCATCGCTGCATAATGCCGACCAGGTGGAATTATTGGATATTCGCATTGGTGATTCGGTTTTTGTAGAAAAGGGTGGCGAAATCATTCCAAAAATTGTGGGTGTAGATAGTTCGCAACGAACCCTTTTCAGCACGCCATTTGTATTCCCTGAGAATTGCCCTGAGTGCGGAACTCAATTGGTGAGGCCTGAGGGCGAAGCACGCCATTTTTGTCCAAATCAAATTGGTTGTCCACCCCAAATTAAAGGAAGAATTGAGCATTACATCAGTCGTAAGGCATTAAATATTGATGGATTAGGCGAGGAGACAGTTGCTCTACTTTTTGATAATAAATTGATAAAAGACCCGTCGGATTTATATACTTTAACTAAAGAGCAGTTGCTTAATTTGGAACGATTTGCCGAAAAATCGGCCGATAATGCCATACGAAGCATCGAGAATTCGAAACAAGTACCTTTTCCTAAAGTCCTTTACGGAATTGGAATTCGGTATGTAGGTGAAACCACCGCGCGTAAACTTGCAATGCACTTTGGAAATATCGATTCCATTGCAACCGCGAAAATGGATGATTTACTTGAGGTTGACGAGGTGGGAGAGAGGATTGCTCAAAGCATTATCGATTTCTTTTCAAATCCGCTTAACGTTGATTTTATTTCAAAGTTAAAGGGTTTTGGAGTTAAGTTGGAAATATCATCATCGGAACAACAGGTCAAGTCCGATAAATTGAAAGGATTATCCATAGTTATTTCAGGGACTTTCTCCAAAATTTCGCGTGACGATTTAAAAGAGTTGATTCAACAACACGGAGGTAAAAACGTAGGTAGTGTTTCAGCATCAACATCGATGCTGGTTGCAGGCGATAAAATTGGCCCAGCCAAACTGGATAAAGCCAATAAACTTGGAGTTAAAATTGTATCGGAGGATGAGTTTTTTGAATTAATTAAGGATTAATATTTTTGAAGTGTTGCTTAATTTTAGTAAAATTGCATTTTGGCATATTGTCCGAAATTAAAATCAGAAATAAATACAGCAGTGAAAGCACTAGATAACTATAAGTACAGAAAATCAATCAAAAGCCTAAATAAGGCATTGGTTGGCTTTAAACGCCATAAAATGGTACAAAACCTTACCACTGCTCGTAATATTGGGCTTGTATTCAACTTACCAGACCAATCAGTGCTTGATGAGGTGCTTAATCTCAAAAAATACTTCGAGAGTAAAAATATCAG
>CAZTVY010000050.1:0-12762 GCA_964617235.1 uncultured Rikenellaceae bacterium
ATAAATATTTATTTGTAAATATTTGACAATTGTATAACTTTATAATGCGACATATACTTTTTATAGTTTTAATGAATTAATGACCTAAAATAAAAAAAAATTAAGGTATATGGATGGGTAAGTTATACACAATTCAGAAACCGTCCATAGAAGATAAGTAACAAACAATGAGAGACACCACAACTCAAACAGGAAAAGGATTCAAACTCCAAACATTGAGAGCCATTGATATCTTTCTTGACGCTATCTTAGAAAATGGGATTAAATCAAGGATATATATTGCAACAGAAAAAATTGGCGATGTTTATTGTCAAATAAATAATAGAGATGGAATTGAGGAAGTTAAAAATTACTCAATCCCACATTCAATAAATAGTGATGCAATCAAAAACACTTTAATAAATTTTATTGACATACATATTCAATCTAAATTTAAATCATTAACATTTTCGTTTTATTCCACAGCAGGACATACCGAAAGTGATAATAAAAATCTGGAGTACTCTATACTATACTACCTAAAAAATGGAAAAATTACCAGCTCTGTAATTGAAAAAGTAAAAGAAACTGTAATACCATATTACGAATCAAAATATAAAAAAAATAAAGGGTTTATCACTGAAATCAAAAAATTCTCAGATGAGGATTGGCAAATATTTTTATCGAAAATTAATTGGCAGTTTAATTTATACGGAAATCAGGAACTTACAGAGGTTATTAAAGAAAAGTGCAGAAAAATCATTGAAAAAATTGAACCAAGTTTTTTAAGTTTCAATGGATTTGAAACTGCAGTAATTCATGAATTTAGAGAACATCTTGAAAGAAAACTCGAAGAGAACCAGCATTTAAGTGATTTTGAATTCAAAGATTTTGAAAATATTGTTTTAAATCAATATAAAATTCGAACACTAAACAAGCAAAGAAACTATGGAAAATTTTTGAGATTCGCAGACACTTCTTTTCAGATTGAAGTTACACAATTTTTTTTTACCAATTATGAAAATAGACTAATTGATGAAATTACCAGTCAATTTTTATATTCAGAAAATAGAAATTTCATCTTATTAACTGGAAAATCTTCTCAAGGAAAAACAATTTTATCAAGGCAGATTGCTTATGAATTAGATAAACGAGGATTTTTAACCTTATTTCATGAAGTTAATACTAATACCTCTTTTCATGACTTAAATCTAATAGAAATAAGCAGAGAAAATTCTTCTGTTTTTTGTTTACTTAGTAAAGTGCATCTTAATCTCGCATTAATCAGTGAAATTCTTAATTACCAAGGGAAATATAAAAATATAAAATTTATTTTCGAGAGCAGGATTATTGACAAGACAATAGAGCAAGATGCAGAAGAACTATTTAAACATGATAACCTTGAGGAAAGAAAATTAGATTTCAAAAATGATTCTGATTTTAAAGAAAAATACGTTGGAATATTAAGAAAGTTCACTACTAAGGATATAGATATTAACCAATTAATCAAAGCTACTGGGAGAAATTTCTTGTTTCTGACAGAATACTTGAAAAGGATTGGTATTTCAAGTTTATCAGGTATAGAATTTACGAAAATTAATGAATTAGTTCTAGAAAAATATAAGCATAGGAAATATGATGGGTTAAAAGAATTCGCAATAATCAATCAATACGAAATTCCGATAAAATATGGAAGCATGATTGATAAATCTGATTTTGAAGACCTCGTTAGAGAAAATGAACTGATTTGTAAACCATTTTCTGCGGATTACTATAATTTATATCATTCAGATTTTGCGAAGTTAATAGCAGAAAGTTTTTTCAAGGAAAAAGAATTTAATGGTTATCAAATCACAGCTTATGAAATTAAAACATTTTCAAAATACCTAGTAGCTTCTGATTACAAAGAGTCTCCAACGGTTTTTATGTCGCTTTATGCAAATTCAAACCACAAACTATTAAGAGGCTTATTTTTAGATAAATCTGTCAAAAGTAATCTTATAAAGTTTTATTCAAACCCTGATAATTTCTTTTTTCAATCGTCAAGTTCAATGCCTCTAAGAGACCTTTTAAGAATAATCCCAGAAGTTTGTCCCGATATTTTTCCTGAATATTTGCAAACCATTATAATCACGAATGACAGATTAAACAACTTTTTTGCAAACGATAGTTCATTCATATCTACATTAATTAAAATTTCTGCCATTATCAAGAAATACATTCCTGAAAAAATGGAGGAGTTTAACGCAAAGCTTCCTCAATATTTATCAAAAACTTTAAATGACATTCCATTTTCAGCAATAACCTTTTATTTATATGAAGCAAAAGTTCACAATTCGAGACTTTTTGATATCTTAAAAGAAAAAGTTCCTATTGAATTTTTATCTGAAACAGTAAAAACTGAAGAATTTTTGAACTTAACTGAAGGACTTGTATTGTTGAATAAGTTGCAGAAAATCGATGGTTTTATTGAACAAAACAGACAGTTATTAATAAGTAAGTCACAAGATGCTACGTTAAGTAGATTTTCTAAAGGTTTGCAAAACATCAAAAGGATAACCTCAATTAAATTTGCTAATGAAATTTTTGAAAGTTACCCTGATGAGTTACTGAAAAAGGAATTACGTTATTCTGATATTCGTAATATTCTTAAAACAGTAAATGTTTTAACTGAATTTGGTTACGACAAAATCTACAAGAATTTTCAATTATACAAATTTAAAAATGGGTTTAAGCAATATAATTATTTTGAAATATCTAATATTTTGCTGGAAGCGGACAAGTTCTTAAATAATAAGTCATTATCTAAAGAACTTATTGATAGTATTGATGTAAATACTATACTTGAAAAAATTTTAAAATCTAATCCTTACTATGTTGCTCAAAGTTTTCATTTACTTGCTAAATGTAAGGGGTATAGAGAATATATTGAAAAAATTTATTATCTCGTTCCCGTAAATTTCTTTGGATTTCCCAAAGAGCAAATTGATATCTTCAAAATAATTGAGACCCTACATTGGCTGAAACTTGTTGACAAATCCGGAATTCAAACAAATAAATCTTGGTCAGTTAATGACGAAATAATTAATAATTATGACTATTCCAATCTATCATACGAAAGGCTTGTTTTGATTTTCACCTATTTAAAAGGAATAAACCAAGATAAAACTAAAAAGCTACTTATACATACAACTGATATAATAAAAGAGAATATCAAAACAAACAAATATAAAGAGATTGGAATAACATTAAGTCGTTTAGCTATGATTGACCCCAGTTTTTCGTTAGAATTACAGAATGAAATTCTAACGACAAATGATTTTATACTGTTTATGGAAAAACAGCACATTAACATTATAAGTCGCACATTGAAAGAAATGCAGAGTGTAGAAAATGTAAACGAAAAAAGTTTGGTTAATGAATTCTATTTAAAAATCAAGAATGAAACAATCATTTCAAGTATTGAAAATGTAAAATTTGATGTTGTTTGCCATTCACTTAATGAATTTCTTTCAATTGAATCAGGAAATGATAAAAGAACAAGTAAACTTGTTTGGGATATAGGTTTTGAGCCACTTAAATCATCTATGGAACATACGCCTTTTATTGGCATTGCTACAGGTTTTATTTCTCTTTTTAAAGTCAATCAAAAATTTGCATCAGAACTATTCATTTATTCTGAAAATAAAATTATTAGCATTGCCTCTAATTCTGAATTAAGTGAGTTCTCTGATGGCCTTAAGGCTATATCTAGTTTCAATTCAAGTTACGCCAATACAATATTTAATTCCTCCAAAATCAATTTAAGTTTATTAGCTAGTGAGTCAAATAATTATAGTCTAAATGACATTAAGAGGTGTTTGTTTTATTTAAAATCTATAGATAAACCAAGGACAAAAGAATTTCTATTAAACTTTGATACTTCGAGTTTATCTTTTAAGTTTAAACAAGAGAAACAATTTGATAAAGCAGCAGAACTGTTAAATCAAATTTCATTGATTGAAAAGTCTAAAATTATTGAAGTCATTAATAGTTTAGGAGAAAATGAGATTTACGATAAATGTAAAAACTTAGAAATAAAAATAGTCTCAAAAGGTTTAAGCGAAATTGCCGAGATTGACAGAGAAGTAGCGAATAGTGTGTTAAACAGAATTTGGGATGAGAAGGACATTTTAAGCGAAATTGATTTTTTACAATTTGATGTATTAGGCAAAACAATTCGCGAGATAAGTAAGATTGGATTAGACCCAAACTTGTCAAAAAAGATTTTGTCACATCTTAGCCATTATCATGTAGCAAAAAAAGCTACTAAAATGAGCGAAAAACAACTAATTCTTGGATTTGGAGCATTAAAGCAAGTAGATATGACTTTTTCGATTTTTGTTGCAAAAGAGCTAATTCGATTAAAACCAAAAACATACAAGGCGCTACAAAGGATTGGCAGATTAATTAATTAATAATGTGATTGTTATGACATTCGTACGTACGTCTTATTTTGACGCATGCGACAACCTCGCTGGCGCGGATATGTATCCGTGCCAATTACTTTTTCCACACAACATGCACCCCCCACAAGTTTAATTTTATATATCTGAATAGCTAAACAAATAGCAAAATCTCAGAAATTATAGCTAATTTAGTTTTTAGCACTAAATTTTTTACACAGATGAAATCGCTTAAAATACTCCTACTGCTACTATTGTGGAATACATTTACCTATGGGCAAAATTACCAGACCGTTAACTCTAAAAGAGTTGCGTACTACGAAAATCAATCAAAAAATATTAGCTGCATTAGAATTGACTCCGCTAAATTCCAAACCGATTCCATACTGTATCCCTTTACTACACTGCAACAGATGAGCAATGATTGCATATCGGCTAGTACGGCATCGTGGATTGGACAAAAGATTGTTGTGGACGGAAATGGGAATAACTACTTTTACAACAAGAATAACGAGCCAATTACAATAAAAACAAGTGCGAAAATTGGCGATTCATGGATTGCTTTCCAAATTACCGATTCATTAATTATTGAGGCCAGTGTTATAAACCATGATATTTTAACCTTTTTAGGGATTGAGGACTCTGTTAAAACAATTGAGTTTAAAGCCTACGACAAAAATATGAACCTACTGGATTTTGAGGTAAACCAAATGCAGGTAATGATTAGCAAAAATCATGGTTTTGTAAAAACCCTAAATTTTAATTTATTCCCGCATTTCCATTTTTACTATCCAATTAAATTTTTGGAGGAAAAAACCTTAGTGGGCCTTTCGGCACCCCAAGTGGGCGTTCAAAACCTAACTTGGCTTGAGGTTTATGATTTTCAGGTTGGCGACGAACTGCATATTTTGGACGAATCGAGTTGCTGGAATGGCTCTGGCGGAGGTTCTGCAATAACAAACAAAGCCATATATAAGTACTTGGAACGCACAGAGCATCCTGATTCTATTGTTTACCGCTACTCCCGTAAACAGAGCATCCACACAAGGACAACCAGTAACGAAACGTTTAGCTTTTATAACGACACTCTGGAAGAGGTAGTAAAACCGAACCACCAATTCGACAAACTGCCTGAAGCACCTATCATTTCGGGCAACATGGCAATTAACTACCACATGGTTAATGAATCTCCCATATCTAAAAATTATCCAAATTATCAGCTATATAGTACTTCAGATGGTTTATGCTGGCGTTTAATGATGGTTGATGGTTGTCTAAAAGTGGATAAATACATAAAAGGACTTGGAGGGCCATACTATTCATGTGAAAATGGATTTTGCCTAGGTGGATCAAAAAGAGAACTAGTTTACTACAAAAAAGGGGAAACTACTTGGGGTAATCAATTAACTGTTACAGGAGTATCAGATTTAAAAGAAATTCCCAACATTAAAATATACCCAAACCCTGCAATTACTAAAGTAAATTTTAGAATTGAGGATGCTAAGCAAACAAGCGTTCAAATTTACATATACGACATACAGGGTAGGCTTAAAAAATCTGGGATTGTGGACATAGCTAATTCCGGCATCGATATTTCAGACCTGCCTACAGGGCTTTACATAATAAAAATAGCCGATAGCGACAGGATTATTAAATTAGAAAAACTAATTATCAATAGGTAATATAAACCTCGCTGGGTAAATATGCGCCAGTTGCTTTTTCAACCCTGACAACCTTATACTTTGGGGCAATTTTAATGTATGTATTCCTTCGAGTTTACAGGGCTCGTACAAGAGTTTTTAATATATTTACTGGATTATTTTGAAGTTAGGAAAATTACGGATGCATCAAAATAAGATGCAAACAACTAAGAGAAAAATAAAACAGCACTAGGAATTATCATAACTCATAATTATTATTAAGGCTAAAGAACAATTAAATAAAATACCAATGAAAAAGCATTTACTAATAGGATTGATTTTTTTGAATACAATTTTATCGTGTACAAGTCGTAAAGATGTAAATTCCAGAGACTATGCCATAATTACACCCGCAAAAGAAGTAAGTGAATTTTACGAAATACCTTTAGACACATCGGGTACAAAGGAAAAAACAGAGGTTGTAAAATATATTGATGGGTCGGCGGAACTATCTTACACATACGACTTTATTGAAACCGAAGAATTTGTGCCCCTATTCTACACAATTAAAGTTGAAAAGGAGAGATCTGTTAAAGATGCAATGGAAGTTTTCCTTTTAACAAAAACTACTTTTAAAACAACAAATGCTGCTGTAGGATTAACGCTGAATGAGGTTGACGAAATTGCACTACCAGGAGAGCAAACCTACTATGCCATAAGGCTTAAAAACAACGAACCCAATGGCATTATCCTTATCATCAGGAAAAATAGTACCGTTTACTCTCTGATAACATCGGGCTTATACTCCAGCGACCATAGCCTAGTGACAGATTTAGTTTTACCAAAACTGGATAATCTGGAGTCTATAGTAATTAGGTAACTTAATTTCAACAAAAATGAGCAATACAAGAGTATTTAAAATGCCATTTGCAACTGTATATCCGTTGTATATTCAAAAAGCCGAAAAGAAAGGCCGTACAAAGGCCGAGGTGGATACTGTTATTTATTGGCTTACGGGATACAACGAGCAAACTTTGCAGCAGCAAATAAACAACAAGGTGGATTTTGAAACTTTTTTTGCCCAAGCACCACAAATTAACCCAAATGCAACCAAAATTACCGGCGTAGTTTGTGGCTGTAGAGTTGAAGAGGTTGAGGACGAACTTATGCGTAAAATTCGCTACCTCGATAAACTGGTTGACGAACTGGCTAAGGGAAAAGCAATGGATAAGATTTTAAGGGCGTAGCACATTTTCTTTTTACATACGCTAAACAGTTAGGTTAGTATAAGTGTTATTAATACCTACAGTTTATACAAAACAACCGTTAAACCCATGAAGGTACTATTAACTGGCGCAACTGGTTACATTGGCAAACGATTATTGCCTGTTTTGGTTGATATGGGCTATAATGTGGTTTGCTGCGTTAGGGATAAAAACAAGTTCCACCCCGAGGAGTCGGTTAGGGATAGAATTGAGGTTGTTGAAGTGGATTTAACCCAAAAAGAGACCCTCAAAAACATCCCTCAGGATATTGATTTTGCCTACTACCTGGTTCATTCCATGTCTACATCAAAAAACTACGATGAGCTGGAGCGAATATCGGCCAATAATTTTAGAGAGGCGCTAAGCAAAACCAACGTTAAACAGGTTATTTACCTTAGTGGCATAGTAAACTCACAAACACTATCGAAACATTTAAACTCCCGAAAAAATGTGGAGATGGAGCTGGGCAAGGGAAAATACGCGCTAACAACGGTTAGGGCAGGAATAATTATTGGCTCGGGCAGTGCCTCGTTCGAGATAATCCGCGACTTGGTTGAGAAACTTCCTGTTATGGTTGCTCCAAAATGGTTAAATACAAAGTGTCAGCCCATAGGAATATCGGATGTGGTTAAAATCCTCACGGGTATTTTAAACAACGCAACAACATTCAACCGAGGCTACGATATTGCAGGCAATGAGGTGCTCACCTACAAGCAGATGCTAATGGGATTTGCCGAGGTTAGAGGGCTGAAAAGGTATATCTGGACCGTACCGGTAATGACCCCAAAGCTATCGTCGTACTGGCTATACTTTATTACATCAACATCGTACAAGCTGGCAGTTTCGTTGGTAGATAGCATGAAGGTGGAGGTGGTTGCCAAAAACCAGGAAATAAACCAAATACTAAACCTTCAACCACTCTCCTATAAAGAGGCCATAGAACAGGCTTTTAGCCAGATAGAGCATAACGAGATAGTATCGAGCTGGAAAGACTCAACAGTAAGCGGAAGGCTCGAATTCAAAATATCGGACTACATAAAAGTCCCAACGTACGGATGTTACAAGGATATTCGCAAAAGAGAGGTGGAAAATACTGATTTAAGCATCGAAAAAATTTGGAGAATTGGAGGTAACACTGGCTGGTATTACGCCAACTGGCTATGGCAGTTACGGGGTTTTATCGATAAGGTTTTTGGAGGTGTTGGTTTAAGAAGAGGAAGAACAAGTATGAATAACATACAAGCAGGCGATACTTTGGATTTTTGGCGTGTACTCTATGCTAACAAAGCAGAAATGCGATTACTCCTTTTTGCCGAAATGAAATTACCGGGTGAAGCCTGGTTGGAGTTTAAGATTCAGGACAACAAGCTTATTCAAACCGCCACCTTCCGCCCCAAGGGATTACTAGGCCGTTTATACTGGTTTGGAGTACTTCCACTGCACGGCATAGTATTTGGAGGTATGGTAAATAGATTAAGCAAAAGTAGATAATTAGCTTATTTATATTTTTTCGATAAACCTTAGCAATTTAATTGTGTTTTGAGTACTAATACAATCCACTAAATGATGAAAAAGAATTATCAAGTGTTTATAGCGATATTGGTTCTAATGAGTTTGGCTAACTGCTCTAAAAGCGATAGTTCGCCAGCACTCCCCTCCTATTTAAAAAACACAGTACAGTACAAACAAGTAAATGGAGTTGAACCGAATCTGTTAAGCCTAGATATTTATCATTTTGGAGAATCGAACGCTGAAAAGCCTGTAGTTATATATGTTCACGGTGGTGCGTTTGCTATTGGCGACAAGGCTAACAGTATGACAAATAAGCAAAACTTATTCTCATCGCTAAACTATATTCTGGTTAGTGTGAATTACCGATTGAGCCCATCGACATATAGCACAGACCCAAACAGAATAAAGTATCCAACACACAATAATGATGTTGCCGATGCTGTAAAATGGATTTACGACAATATTGGCGATTATGGCGGTAATAACCAAAAAATGGCACTTTTAGGACACAGTGCTGGAGCCCAACTGATTGCCCTTACAGGTACAAGCAGCCAGTTCCTCCCTGCAAGGGGGCTAAACTTAAACACACTTAAAGGAGTTGCCTGTATTGATACCGAAGGTTACAATGTGGTTGCGCAGTGTAACGATAATAACGAAATTTACTTAAATGCGTTTGGCGAAACAGATACCTATTGGGCTGAAGCATCGCCAATAAACAACTTATTCGCGGGCACATCGTACCCCAAATTTTTTATTGCAAAGCGTGGAACTGCTACACGTATTGGCTATGCCAATGAATTCATTGCAAAACTTGAAAGCGTTGGAGTGGTAGTTAGCCAGGTCACTGCAAGTCAATATGACCATGAGGGTATCAATAATGCCATTGGAGCTCCAGGCGAAACGGCTGTTACAAACCCTCTAAAAGCATTCTTTGCAGAGTGTTTTCAGTAAGAGACAGCCATAGTTATAAGAATGGGAAATTAACGCTCAAAATGGTGCCTAAAATCATCCAAAGCATAGTCCTTACATATTCCTTTGAACTCAGCCAATAGGTCTTCGCCAAAAGGGATACCTTTATCTTTCCTATAAATCCAAGTATCGTACTCCTTCTCTCCTGCAGTATAAATTCTATCCTGACCGGGCATTTTCTTTGATGCTCTTAGCTGACGTAGAATATCGCCAGTGGTCTTTTTAAAATCATCGGGCTCAACAAACGCATTTATATCGATAGCAATAAAAAAGTGGCCCAGATTATACGGCACTTTCTTGCCATCCTGAAAACCCAAAAGCATCTTCATGTAATTCCCTTGCTGAAGTGCCGATGAGAGTATTTCAACAACAGTTGCATAACCATAGCCCTTATACCCTCCTAGTTCCTCTCCAACTCCCCCAAGAGGAGTAAGCGCTGCACGGCCAGCAATAAAATCGTCGAGGGCAGCAATCGAGTCGGTTTTACTTTCGCCTTTATCGTCAATAACCCACCCTTTTGACATCTCTTTGCCTTCGCGGGCATAAAGTTCAACCTTCCCCCGCTGAGTTATGGATGTGGCACAATCGAGTAAAAATGGGAAAGCCTCATCGGTTGGGATTCCAAAGGTAAGAGGGTTTGTTCCTAACATGCCCTCCACTCCAAAAGTTGGAGCAATTGATGGCCGGGCATTAGTTCCGGTAATGCCAATCATATTCTCCTTAACAGCCATTAATGAGTAGTAGCCAGCAAATCCGTAGTGGCTGGAATTGCGCACAACTACCATACCCATTCCAAATTGCTTGGCTTTATCAACAGCCATTTTCATGGCATTAGTTGATATAACATGCCCCATGCCGTTCTGTCCATCAATAACAGCAGTTGTTGGCCCTTCCCTAACAACCTTGAAGTTTGTAACAGGGTTAAGAATGCCGTCCTTGATACGGTCGAGATAAATTGGCTTTAAACGATTAACACCATGTGAATCGAACCCAAACTTATCGGCTTGAATCAGAACATCGGTAATAATTTTGGCATCGGCAATGGGAACACCCGATTTCTCCAAAACCTTTACCATAAACTCTTCAATCACTTGAAATGGAATATATCGCTGTGTCATATACTACTGAAAATTTAGTTAAAGAAAAGAAAAATATACCGAAAATAAAAAGAAGCACAGTTTATCCCTGAATTTATCCCTAAATCATTTATACCATAAAATTAGCATCGAATTAGCCCCGTAAAAACAGAAAAGCCTCTGATTTCTCAGAGGCTCTCCGTACCCGGGGCGGGACTTGAACCCGCACAGCCGCAATGGCCACAGGATTTTAAGTCCTGCGTGTCTACCAGTTCCACCACCCGGGCGTTTGCTGTTTTTAAAACTTTAAAAGTTCAAAGCGCTTACTTTGAACTTTTTAAGAACTCGAGCGGAAGACGAGACTCGAACTCGCGACCCTAACCTTGGCAAGGTTATGCTCTACCAACTGAGCTACTTCCGCATCATTTAATTTTACCTCTTCAAACTCGCGACCCTTATCCGTCGGCTGACGGATTATGCTCTACCAACTGAGCTACTTCCGCGTTTTGTTTTGGTGATGCAAAAATATACCATTTCTGAATATCTGCAAAAAAAAATGATATTTTTTTTGATTTTATTTCGCCGCAATCCAGTAAAATCAGATTATCAGGCATATAAATAGTCTAAATCTTGCTTTTTTCTGTCAAACTATTTAATATTTCGCTTAACTGTCCTGTAAGTATTCTGCGCGAATAGGATGAAATATTGGCATCAACAATCGTAAAGTTCGACTCTTTATAACCTTTGTAATACGAGAGAATCTGATTAACTATACCATCCACATCGTTATAGTCGAACATTTTGCCTGCACCAACTTTGTTAAGCATTATGGACAAATCACCATCTACAGGACCAACTGCAACAATTGGCTTACGCGCAGCCAAGTACTCAAATATTTTGCCCGTTATTATTCCCTTTGCACTTGGCGATGTGCTAAGCACCAAAAGAAGAATATGTGAGTTTCGTTGAATTTCCAGTGCCTCATGATGTGGAATATACTCCTGCAAAATAAGGCTATCCATTAAGCCTTCACTATCGATTGAATTGAGCACATTCATATCAACCTGACCGGCTAAATGTATTCTTAAATCGTTCTTAAAGGAACTGTCCAGTACACACAACTTCGATAATGCAGACCATAAAGCAACCGGATTGCTCGATGGGCTAATGGTTCCAACGTGCGATAGAGTAAATTTCTCCGAAAACTTAATGTTATCAGACAAATCAGCATCATCAAAACCGTTGGCAATAACCTCTATGCGCTTTGGGTTCAAAGGTAGAAACTCGCGCTTCATTTGTTCCGACACAACAACAACTGCGTCAGCACTACTAACTACCTTTTTCTCGAGATTCTGATTTATGCGATGTGCAATTCTTCCGAGCTTAAGTTCGTTATAGAAGTAAATCTTAGTCCAGGGATCACGAAAATCGGCAACCCAAGGAGTACCTGTTTTTGCACTTAGTTTCTTCCCTATAAGGTGCATAGATTGGGGTGGACCTGTTGTAATAATAACATCTACGGGGTTTTCCGATATATATTTTGCAAGAAGTTTAACAGAAGGTTTAACCCAGAATCTTCGTGCATCGGGAATTAAAAGATTCCCTCGAAGCCAAACAAGTAAACTATGAATCAATCCTTTCTTTTTCCCTTGAGAGGCAAAGCCAATCCCCATTTTTTTCCCTCTACTTCCGGTTAAGAACTTATAAATATTGTAGGGCTCCCATATTTTTGACTTAATAACCGTAATTCCTTCGGGAATATCGGCAAATAGAGATTCATCATCGAAATGCGACTCCGGGTTCTCTGGAGTATAAACAATAGGCTCCCAACCGTAATGGCGTAGATATTTTACAAACTTCAACCAACGTTGGACTC
>CAZTVY010000051.1:0-3490 GCA_964617235.1 uncultured Rikenellaceae bacterium
TTCCTGTTTTCGGGAAGTTTATCTGACAATAATTCTGAGGGCAACTTAGCGTCCATATTAATAACACTCCCTCTTATGCGACTTCCACTAAAACTCTTTTTAACTCTATTTATTACTTTAGAAACTACATCTGAGTGATCAACGCTTAATTTCTCAATTAAATCAAAATGATTTAACTTCTCCCCTTCCCAATGAATTTCTGCTACGCCTTTTCTTATGTATGATTCTATCATTGAGTCATCTGAAAGCATTTGCTTTATTTTCTCATCATCCAGTTCTCTACCTAAGCAACTACCGCTATCGTAAATTTGAGAAAAACTCCCGGGCATGAAAAGATGTATTTTTTTAAAAACTTGTTCAACATCTCCTTTCTTTACCTTGGATGTAATTGCCATAATCGAAAACAGAAGTTTATCCGCAAATCCCTTTTCTTGCTTATTAGCAATATCTTGCACTGTTTTTACAACATCGTTATACTCGGTAATAATACCCCAGTTTTCCTGATGTCTATCTCCATTTCCAATTATACTATCGAGAATAATTATTTCGACAATATTCTCAACAAATCGACCAACATTGAAAAATCCTAGTGTTTTATTAATTAATTGAAAAGTATAAAGTTTCTTTGAACTTTTTTCACTTGGATTATAGGTTGTATCATAACCTGTTAGGTAGCTGATGCCTTCTGTAAGTTTATTTTTACCTTCAGTTACCATCGATTTTGAAAGACAACCAATGACACCACGATTATAAGCAATGTCATATCTTAGCATATCAAAGCCCAAAAGAGTCCCAACCTCGCTGGCTATAATCTCTGACCAGAACTCATACTTGTAGTCAATCTTCTCCTTTTTATGAGAAGTTTTGAAATAATACTCCTTATGATCGGATGGATTTTCAACAATAACCTTGCTGCGAGTTCCTCCTGTTTGATACCAAGGCTTCTCATTCCATGCTGTTGTATCGTAAAATTCAGCCAAATTTCTATACTTGTTTACTTGTTAATTATTAAATAGGTGGCAACCCCAATTCCTTAAGAAACTGATTATGCCTCTCAGTCGCATCTTTTATTTTTTCTTCAATTGAAATTAACTGTTCATTTACTTTTATTAAGTCAATTGTTTCTTCAGCTTTGGCAGTACTTACATAGCGTGAAATATTTAGGTTATAATCGTTCTTGGCGATTTCGTCCATTGATACAGCGCGAGAGTAGCCATCCTCTTTTGTCCTGTTTTTGTAAGTTTCGACTATTTTCTGAATATCATTTGGCTCACCATCTTTACCAACACGTAAACGATTTTGGCGTTTGCCTTTTTCGAAGTGTTCGCTGGCATTGATGAATAGTACATCATCATACTTTTTACATTTCTTTAGTACTAGGATGCAAACGGGAATGCCAGTTGAGAAGAACAGATTGGCTGGCAAGCCAATAACGGTATCGACATTACCATCCTTAAGCAGCTTGGTGCGGATGCGTTCCTCAACACCACCCCTGAAAAGCACACCATGAGGCAGAATAATTGCCATAGTACCCTCTTTACCCAAGAAGTGAAAACCATGTAGCAGAAAGGCAAAATCGGCAGCCGATTTTGGAGCAACACCATAGCTTTTAAAACGGAAATCCTCGCCCATCGATTCGGCTGGTTCCCACCGATAACTAAATGGAGGGTTAGCCACCACTGCGTCAAATTCAAGTTTCTTGGCGGGATTCATCTCGTTGAGTATGCTCCAATCGTTTATCAGCGAATCGCCGTGGTGTATTTCGAACTCAGAATCCTTAACGCCATGCAGCAGCATGTTCATGCGTGCAAGGTTGTAAGTGGTAATATTTTTTTCCTGTCCGTAAATTTTTCCAATACCATGACTACCCAATTGCTTACGAACATTCAATAGCAGCGAGCCAGAACCACAAGCAAAATCGAGCACCTTATCGAGTTTTTTCTTTTTGCCGTTTTTGGGTTCTTGGCTATCTAGAGTGACAATCTCGGATAGAATTGTAGATATTTGTTGTGGTGTGTAAAATTCTCCCGCCTTTTTGCCTGAACCTGCTGCAAACTGACCAATAAGATACTCGTAGGCATCGCCTAAAATATCGGTATCGGTGGAAAACTTGGCGATACCCTCGGCAATTTTCTGAATTATGGTGCAAAGTTTTGTATTACGCTCGGCGTAGGATTTACCGAGTTTATCTGAATCAAGATTGATTTCGGAAAACAAACCTTGGAATGTGCTTTCGAAAGATTGGTTTTCGATATATTTAAAACCCTTTTGCAAGGTTTTAAGTAAATCTGGGCTTTGGGTACGAGCCATCTCAGAAATACTGCTCCAAAGGTGTTTGGGTTCTATTACGTAATGCACCTTACGACGCATCTGTTTTTCAAACTCTGCAATATCATTGGGATTTTCTTGATACCAAATTTCTAGAGCATTGGTAACCCCTAGTTTTTTCATGATATCTTGTTGAGTCTCGGGATAGTCTGACCCCAACTCTTTTTTTGCAGCGGTTTCATAGTTATCGGACAGATAACGCAAAAAGAGAAACGACAGCATATAATCGCGAAAATCATCGGCGTTCATTGCCCCGCGAAGTTGGTCGGCTATATCCCAAAGGGTTTTACCTAATTGTGTTTGTTCATTTGCTGTCATTCTCTATTGTCGTATTATGAAATTATACTTGTCTTGTATTCTATTATAAATGTCTACAAATAAGTTTACATCCAACGGATTTAAATCAGCAGGCAATGTTCTTCCATCTTTATGAGATAAAGAATTTACTTGATTACTTACCATATCAACATCATTAACCCCTATTTCTTTCAAAGCAACTTTAATACCGCATGCCCCCAAAAAAGAGGAAATAATTTCTAAAAGTTGACGTAACATAATGAAGTGGTATCCCATAACTTTTTCTCCAGTTATACACTCATTTATAACTTGCATTAAATATAAGTGATATAGGAATACATCTTTGTCATGGTTTTTTAAAGTCAGTTTGTTATTATGAATACTTAAGATATTGCGCTTTGTAATATTCTTATTTGCACTATTCATAAGCCTATCTGATAATATTGAGAACAGACCTATATGGTGCGTTGTAATAATCAGTCGCTTTTCAGACTTTAATATTTTATCATCGATGAGTTTAAAAATTGAGTCTGCTGTAATAAATACATTATGGTCGTCCATGCTCGACACTGGATCGTCAATAAAAAAGTGAGCATCCTGCTCGCCAGTCATAGCCCCAGCATCAAATAAGGCTAAGAAAAAGCACCAAACAAAAATCCTTTCTTCACCCCTCGATATCTTTATATTGGTAACATTATCTCTAGAAAACTTGATAGCATCTATTCCAATTTCAGAGTCAGTGTTAATATCAAATTCGTAGGTATAATTTGGTAAATATGGTGCAAGCTTTTCATCAAGTAAGGCTGGATTTTCAATAAGAGAACTGAAATATGGATTCAATCTACTTCTTACTATTTCAAGCTTC
>CAZTVY010000051.1:3522-12686 GCA_964617235.1 uncultured Rikenellaceae bacterium
ATTCATCATTGTCCCATTTAAACAAATCTTCACTATAAGCATTGTAATAAACACCAGCATGTTTGCCATTCTCTTTTTTTGTTATATTCTTATACTCAACAGATAGCTGAGTCTTACCTGTTGAATTAAATGCATAAATCAACATTATTGGCTCTTTATTAGCCTTTAATTGTTGTGCTATTTCTGTTAAACTACTCATTCGTTTACTTCATTAACATCAGGGAATAAGCCTTGTAATAGACCCTTTTTATGGAATTTTAGAGTTTCTATTTTTTGCCCTTGCTCTTTAATTAATTCATCAAGGGATGAAAGGCAATGGGCGATTTTTTGCTGCTCTTTTATATTTGGGGGTAAAATTAAAGGCATAGATGCATATTCATTACCATTTATTCCGGGCTGCCCACTACGAGTTGATATTAAATTTACCCAATGCCAGTATTTATCAGTAGAAAAAATTTGAAACAGTAATTCTGAATCTAACTTCTTCTTATCTGCTTTTACTCGTATTAAGAATCCTGCAAAAACAAGCCTGCCATCTTCCTTTCTATATTTATAAGATTTACCAACACTAGCACCGGTTCTCGCAAGAACAATATCTCCTTCTTTAAGGTAATTATCTTCAGTCACCTCCCTATCTACAGAGACCATTTGATTACGAAAGAAATATCCTTCTTCAGAAATATCTGTAATACGCAAATATGTAGGAAGATAAATAGAAAATGGAACTGCAGGTGCGTTAATGCCATAATCAGGATGTTGCAATAGACATTGACCTAATGTCGTTTCCCTCCATTCTCCACTATCCTTAAACTCCTTAAATCTTAACCTTGGCACAGTTTCCCCGTCAGCTGGGAACAGTTGCTGCATTAGCCCTTTCTTATAAGCTTTTAAAGCATCGAGTTTTTGGGTATGGGTTGTAATTAAGTCGTCGATGGAGGAAAGGCAATCGGCTATTTTTTGCTGTTCTTTTTTATCTTTGGGTGTTGGAAATACGATGCTAAAAAAATCATCTGGACTAATATTCAAAAGTCCATCCATTCTAGCACCACTTGTAATGAACTTTTGCAATTGCTTTCCATGAAAATTACCTTCAAAATAGCCTTGATAAAAATCACCTACAAATTCTTTTTTAAATCTAAAGCATATAAATGCATTCGGAGCAGCGACCTGTTTAAACTCTTTAAGTTTATATATACATCCTTGGGGAAATCTTTTCGAATTGCCTTTATTGTAGGCGAAATCACCTTCTTGCAATTTAATATAGTTCTTGTATTGATGTCCAGAGATATCCCGACTAAATTTTTCTGCCTGTGAAACAAAACCTTTCCCTGCTGTTATACTTACAGTTGTTAATTGAGTGCTCCCTACTTTTTCATCAATTCGGTCACTTATTTTACTTAATGATGGAACATCCCATTCAGGCTGAGATTGAAACTCAGGAAACCTTAATTTTGGTAATGAAGTCTTATTTTCTACTTTATTCATAAGCTTTTAATCCCGATATTTCGCGCCCTTGGGCTAGTTTTTTTAATAGTGGAACTAGTTCTTCCATTAACTTCATCTCTTTTTTTGTTCTCTCCTTCCAACCTAAATCTAAAGGGGCTAGCAAATCGCTTAGCTTTTCGCCATCGAAAATCATACGACGTAAAATATCATCAACAAATGTTTGTAATGGGGTCGGTTCGAGTCCATTATTTTTTGCTAAATCGGCTAATTCCCTAGCATACTTCTCAGTCTTAAAGGTTTGGTAACCCTCGCGAATTTCAGGGTCGGTTAAGCTTTTACCTGCTTGTAAACTGTTTATGTAAGCCACAATATCGTCGCGCTCTTCCATAAGGTTTGCGCTGGAGCTAAGCAGATTTATCAGCTGCTCGCGGGTCATTGTTTGCTTCGAAGGTTTGCTTTGCGTGTACTTAGCAATCAAACCCATTATATAATCATAATCAATAACCGCTGAGGCAAAAAGCACAAACTCGAAATCGAGCTGCTGCATATTGGGGTCGGCATTATCGCCCTCCTTCTGCTGCTTTTCTTTAAGCTGCTTTGCAGTTTCCAAATACGAACTTCGGAACTCACGCAGCTGCTCGGTGGGCATTATGGCTTCAATCTTTTTCTTCTGCTCGTCGTTTAAATCGGTGTACTGGTCGAGCTGCGTTTTAAGCCTTTGCACCTCCTTAAAATGGTTAATAAAGCTGATTCGCGCAGCATCGCCCTTAAGGTTGTATACCTCCTGTGGCTCGCATACCAAATCGCTAGTTTTCATAAATCCATTCAAAGCGGCAACAGCCTTTTCGTACTTATCAATTACTTTAGGTGCAGCGTCAACCAACCAGATTTCTTTTGCACGGCTAGTATCTTCGCCAGAGAATAGCGCAATGGCTTTATCTACCTCTACTTGTTGATTGCGAAAATCGAGAATATTGCCGTAGGGTTTAGAGTCGTTAAGAATACGATTTGTACGTGATAACGCCTGTATTAACCCGTGGTGTTTTAGGTTCTTATCAACATACAGCGTATTCAAATACTTGGAGTCGAAACCAGTTAGCAACATATCCACCACAATTATCAAATCAATCTTATTTGCGTGTGGGTAATCGGTATTACTGTACTTCTGGTCTTTAATGCGTTTTTGAACATCCTGATAGTACAAATCGAACTCACCAATGGTATGGTTGGTTTTGTACTGCTGGTTATAATCCTCGATAACAGCCTTAAGAGCAGCCTTCTTTTCTTCGGGATTCTCCTTATTATCCTCCTTCTCCTGTTGTAAATCTTCCTGTAGCTGCTGCACATCCTTGTTGCCCTCGGCAGGTGGAGAGAATACGCAGGCAATATTCAGCGGTTTAAAGTTCTCATCCTCTGCTTGCCGTTTAGCCTGCAATGATTTAAACAGGTTAAAGTAATCTATAGCATCGTTAATTGATGCTGTGGCTAAAATGGCGTTAAACCGACGGTGGTGAGTTGCAGTATCGTGCTTAGTAAGAATTGCTTCGGCTACTGCCAGTCGTGCAATTGGCTCGCCAGGTTTAGGATTGACATTTCCTTCACCTTTAAAGTAGTCGATATGGAATCGAAGTACGTTTTTATCGTCAATGGCATGTGTTATAGTGTATGCATGCAATTGCTGCTGAAATATATCCTTTGTGGTTACAAACGAGCCAATAGTGCCATCAATTTGACGGTAGGTGGCATTATCTTCAAAAATAGGAGTGCCCGTAAAACCAAATAGTTGAGCATTAGGAAAAAACTCCTTAATGGCTTTGTGATTTTCTCCAAACTGCGAGCGGTGACACTCGTCGAATATAAAAACGATGCGTTTGTTCTTTAATGGTAGCAATCGCTCCTTGAAGTTTTTCTTCTGGTCAGGGTCGAGTGCAAGTCCAAGTTTTTGAATAGTGGCTACAATCACCTTATCGGCGTAATCCTCCGATAGCATCCGTCGTACCAAAGTTTCTGTATTGGTATTCTCCTCTACGCAACCCTCCTGAAACTTGTTGAACTCCTCGCGTGTTTGGCGGTCAAGGTCTTTACGATCGACAATAAACAAGCATTTCTCGATATCGGGATTATCCTTTAGCAGTGTTGAAGCCTTAAAGGAAGTAAGCGTTTTACCACTCCCAGTAGTGTGCCATATATACCCGTTACCCCTGTTCTGGTGAATACAATCGACAATGGCTTTTACAGCGTATATCTGGTAAGGACGCATTACCAACAACTTTTGCTCGCTTGCCACAAGAACCATATATCGATTAATCATCTCGCCCAGCGTACACTTGGGAAGAAACTTTTCTGCAAAGTCGTCTAAAAGGGTAATCTTCTTATTATCGGGACTAGCAAAATGGTAAACAGGCAAAAACTGTTCGTCGGCATTAAATGCAAAGTGCTGATTATTGTTGTTAGTAAAGTAATAGGTATTGGTTCTATTGCTTACAATAAAAAGCTGCATGAAACATAGAAGGCTGTTTGTATAGCCATTGCCCGGATCGCTTTTGTAATCGACAATCTGCTGCATGGCACGGCGAGGGCTAACGTCCAAGGCTTTTAGTTCAATCTGAACAACTGGAATACCGTTAATAAGCAGAATTACATCGTAGCGATGAAAGCTGTTGTTGGTATTGATTCGTAGTTGGTTGATTACCTCAAACTCGTTTCTACACCAATCTTTAATGTTGACCAATGTGTAATGCAAGGGAGTTCCATCCTCTCGCTCAAAATGGCTTGTTTCGCGCAACCGTTTTGAAGATGAGTAGACATCGGAGTTGATAATATCATCGCGCAGGCGATTGAACTCCGAATCAGTTAAATGAACACGGTTTAGTGCCTCGAACTTCTGGCGAAAATTAAGTTCAAGCGTTTCGCGGTCACGAATATCGGGGCGATAATTGTACTTGAGGTCAGTCAACTTAACTATCAGACCATCTTCTATTTCTTTTTCCTTGGTCATAACATCTTTTGTGCACCGAAATTTAGGTAAAATTTGTTCACTTTATTATGATTCTTATATTTTAAATAATCTTTTAGACTTCTTGAGCTCTGCTCCAAAAACCTCTTTTGCAAGTCGAATTATTTGTTCAATATTTCTTCGTATAAACTCAATGTTGTATTCATTTTTATCATGAAGTAGTAAGGAGTTTTCAAGTAACAAATCTTCAATTTTCTTTTGTTGTTCATCATGTGAATCTAAATACAATAACACTTTGCTTTGCAACCTTAACACTTCATTTGATGACTCAGAATATGGTGGATAAAATTTACATAAAACATTATCTAGTTCTTGTCCTGTTTTACCCGCTTTCTCATCAAAAAAATTCGCTTTTAACAAGGAACATTTATGAAGTTCTGTACAATACTGGCTCAGAGCATCTCTTAGACTTTCAATCCATTTGATTCTTGCATCAGAAACTACATTCAACTTTACTTGATGCAACGCTACTATTCCTGCAAGTAAAGCTATAATTATAGTTACTGCGTTTGTGATTAATGTGTCGGTCATGATATTCTTTTTTTATGAGGAATATGTAAAGGTCAGCGGTTAAAAATGCTGTGGGGTTAACCGTAAAATCAACTTAAAAGTATTAAAAATTCTTCATCTGCATTATCATCTCCAGTAAGTGTTACCTGAGTGATAACAAAAATAAAGTAAAGATGCTCGCTTTTCTAAACACGCAATCCACTCAAAGCGCAATAAACATCAAACATACAATGCTATGACGGAGAAGTATACTCTAAATTTATGCTTGACTATCACCGCTTTAACTAAATCGAGGGGAGGGTGTCCGCTTTTTTATATATGCAGACCTCTTACAACGGAATAAATATAGTACTTACAACGCAGAGAATAAATAATCCATATAGAATATATCAATTGATTATCACCGCTTTAATGAAAATAAAGTAAAGATACCCGCCTTTTTAAATACCTGATCCACACAAAGTGCAATAAACATCAAACATACAACGCAATAACGGAGGAATCTATCCTAAGTTTGCGCCTGACTATCACCGCTTTAATGAAACCAAAACAATTTTATACAACTTAAAAACTCAAAATCTTATAAAACGTCCTATTTTCAACCTTCACGGCACGGATAGAACGCCCAAAAATAGCCATCAATACACTGATTAACAGACATATAAATATCTTAATCCTTGTGAAATTTCATCGCATAAAGTAAGAAATCCTTCTAAAGCCCTAATTATCGCGTTCAACGTACGGATTGAATACTTGATAAAACATCAACGATTGTTTTATGGCTAGTAAGAGATTACTAAGCGATTTCCTATCAAGTTACATAATAGGCTATAGCGGGCTACGATCCAGCGTAAACAATTTAAACCCTTATTAACAATATGGTTTACTGAGTGTAGTTATTATTTAATTTCAATCGTCTTTTGACCTATCCACCAAGGACCTCTAATCCAACCAATATCAAATCTATCATCTTTTGCTTCAACAATTCCTTTGTCATTTACAGGAACCCTAAAAACTAAATTATAGAAGCCCTTTTCCCTTAACATGACAAGATAATTTAGATTCCATTCTGCCTTAGCTCTAAGTTGTAAACTTGTCATAGTTTCATTATTTGTCATTTTGTAGGGTATGCTTTTTTCTTCGCCATACAAGCATTGGTCATTTTCATCAAAACTAATTTTATATATTTTTAATGGGGCTTGCTCAAGTGACAGCAATGTATTCTTTGACCCAATATTATTTAATTCAACGTATATTTCTAATAAGTATTTATCCTTTTCTTGAACTTTAATTTGATTTGCTCTAATTTTTATTTTAACGATTGGTTGAGTTTCTAACTGAAGTTGAATTAATTGTAATTCCGCTTTCGCCTTGTTAGGTAATTGTAATTTAAAATATTTCCAGATTATCCAAATAGAACCTACCGGTACACCTATTATTATAAAAATTTTTTCAAGAATATTGAAAATTATCTCTAAATCACTCAAAGTTAAATCGTTAATCATTTCCATACATCTATTCTTTTTACTTACACACAACGGTCGAGCATATGCTCAGTAACAGAATGCTAGACACAAACTGTCAAATTACCAAAATGTTGAAACGGGTTATTCACTTTCATTATCAGAATCCTCTACCATTGAGTATATACTTTGTTGTACGTTCGTGCTTATTTGTCCGTTAAGTTTAAATCTTTCTATACAAAAATCAACAATTTTCTTTCTTCTGTTGTCAACATTGGTTTTCGAGAAACATCCTTTTTGAATTTCTCCTGCTAAATCTCTCGTTTCAGTTATATAAGAATTTAAGTATCCACTCACTTTATTTATTGGCGGCAAATTTCCAAGTCCTTTATTTAAAGGCTGTTCAAGCAACCCAAGATTCCCAAATCGGTTCTTCTCATAGTCATAGTCTTCTGTAAAACCGTATGCTGTTGGGTCAAAATTTGGCTCTTTTGAAAAAATATGCTCAATTTGTAAATCTTTGAATATGTCAAATGTTAAGTTGTCCCCATTGTATTCTGATAGAATATATTTAACAGAACCATTCCCATAAATTGCATTGTCTAAATAGTTGCTGAACACATGATTGTTTACAAACTTTTCACCAATATAAGTGAGCCTCGCTTTAATATCATCAACATCTGGATCATATTCTGCAACATAGGAGCTTAACCAATACATATCTGCAATTGGATTTGTACCACGTAGCTTATATACTCTCACTTCTACTGCTTCTAGCAACTCCAATACTTTATCAAGTTTTCCTTGCATATAAAGTCGAACTATTAATGGATATAATGTTGCTGTAAACTCTAAAAACCTAAATGGTTTTTGATAAATCTCATGGTTTTCAATTTCTTTAATAAGATTTGAGTAACTAACAGCAAAACTTTCAAAATCGTTTAAATAACTTTCCATGAAAGTTTTTAACTCATCAGGTTTATCTTTAAGCTCTTCACATCTGTTTTTTAAATTGTTAAAAACTGTATCAGCACCATCTCTATTGTTCCATGTACTTGGAAAAAGCCTCCTAGATGAATAATAGTGTTGCGTAAAAATTGTATTTTCTTCCAATCTACCTAGTATACCGAGTTTTTCTCTTGTCACTAATAAGTCATCATATCCGTCAAAGATTTTTTCAAAGCTGTTATTAATCGTATCATTTAGTGCTTCTTTTAAATGCAGTGTGCTATAAAGCATAAGAATGCTCTTAGTTTTATCTAAAATTCTTAAAGGTAATCCCCTGTCATTAATAATTGAAAACATTTTAACTGCTTGTGCTTGACTCTCAACATTAAAAACTAAAACTTCAAGTCTGTCCCGAATAAAAATTATACGACTTTCAATCTCTTGTTGGCTTAAAGCATTGGCAAAAGCTGTGAAAAGTTTTTTTGCCGAAAACATAAATTTTTGACTTCTCTTATTTACTTTGCTCTCATCAATTGAGTCATAATGAAAAAGTAATTTATTTAAGAAATCACCGTCGACACCAAGAGGGTGCAGTTTTAAATCTCCTTCAGAGCCAATAAAGGAACTGAATAACGCTGTCTTGGTCTTAAGATCTGTTATTTTGTCAATCAGGACTTTCAATAAAATAAAGATTGTTGTAATTCTCTGCTGACCGTCAATTATCTCATAAATTGTGTCTGTTGAAAGACCGACAGACTTATTTTCCTTAAAGGATAATGTCCCAACAAAATGGTTCATGTCGTCCTTCATACTCTCTTCAATATCCTGCCACAAAGCTTTGCGTTCGTTGTCTGTCCAACTATATTTTCTTTGGTATGTTGGTATTACAAATCTGTTACCGTTAAAAATTGAACCGATTTTTTCAGTCTGGCTTTTTGTTATTGACATATTTTAATTTTTATTTCTGTTAGTATTTGTTGTTTGGGTTGTCTTTTTAGTATGATGCCCAACGTTTTCTGGTATGGTGTCGTGCGTGATTACGAGGCGATTTCCTATCAGTTTACATCGGCTTTTTTTGCGAGCCACAAACGCTCGCAAACCACCGAAACCCGCATGCACTATACCACGTGTTAGTGGCTGTGGTTTATTTTTTCAAAATTTTTCTTAAAGACCCAACCTGATTGAATCATATATTCATCGTCTTGGTACACTATTCGAATCCATTTATGATTAATCTCTTGAACTAATACTATTTGTCCAGATTTCACAATTCCAATTTTGGTAGAATTAGAATTTGGCTTATTCCTAAGATTCGAATTTACTGTTGCCTTCCGAGTCTCCAAACAAAGTAGTCTTAGGGTTTCGCTGAATCCTTTCTCTATTTCTTTCTGTTCGTAATTATTAATCGTAATAGTTGTGTTTGTTTGTTTTGTTGAACTACTATTAAATGCTAATAATATTGCCAATACAATCTGGATGATAAAATATACAAATGCAGAAGTTCCTTCTTTTTGTAATGTTGCGTTTATAAAAGCTATATCTTCTTTAGTTACTTGTTGATTTTCAATAATTTCCGTAAGTTTCGTACTGATATTTTGGATATCATCATCAATTCTTTCAACCTCATCGATACCGTCATCGATACGTTGTCTTAAATAAAAGTCAAGTGAATTTGACAAGTATTTTGGTAAACTTTCATAAATCTGACTTTGTTGACTTTTTATCAGTGCAATACTACTTAATGCTTTTGAAAAATCTGGAATTGTTTGTTGTTTAAGAGT
>CAZTVY010000052.1:0-12290 GCA_964617235.1 uncultured Rikenellaceae bacterium
TTCCTACACTAAAGCGTAATTTGGAAACGCTGGGGTTTAAAAGACCAACCGATATACAGTTTAAGGCCATCCCTCCTACCTTGAAAGGTGAGGATGTTTTGGCCATTGCACAAACAGGAACAGGAAAAACGGCTGCATTTGCGATTCCTGTTATACAACTACTTGCAACCCGAAAAGTTCAGAAGGAGCAATATTCAACCCGATGCTTAGTGATGGTACCCACACACGAATTGGCCATTCAAGTATCCGATGTTTTCAAACAACTTATTACAGGACTAGGCCTCCATGTTGTTGGCGTTTACGGTGGTGTTGAGCAGGATAAGCAAATATCTCTTCTTAAGAATGGAACGGATGTTCTGGTTGCAACCCCAGGAAGAATGTTCGACCTTGCTAGCCAAGGTTTTTTATCGTTCAAAAATGTAGAAATTCTTATTATTGACGAAGCCGACCATATGCTTGAACTTGGATTTATCAATGATATGGAACAACTAATTCGGAGAATCCCTAGAAACCGACAAACGTTATTCTTTTCGGCAACCATTAATGAACACATCAAAGATTTAGCTTACGGTTTAGTTCGCCATGCCGTTCGCATTCATATATCGCCTAAAGATCCTGTATCAAAAAATATTGACCATTCAGTTGCGTTTGTGGAAATGGACGATAAACGGTTCTTCCTGGAACGTTTTATTAACGAAAATCCTGATAGCAAAATACTAGTATTTGTTCGCACAAAGGTCAGAGCTGAAAGAGTGCTTAAAGCGTTAGAAAGAGTCAATATTTCGAGCCAAACCATTCATAGCGGAAAGGATCAGAAAGAACGCTCATCTATTATGGACAACTTTAAATCGGGAAAGAACCGAGTTCTCATTGCTACCGATGTTAGTGCACGCGGTGTTGATATTCCGAATGTGGAATTTGTAATAAACTACGATTTACCTGAAGTTTCAGAAAACTACGTACATCGTGTGGGTCGCACAGGGCGTGGTAATCAAAAAGGCAAAGCAGTATCCTTTTGCAGTACTGAGGAAAAAGAAATACTCGCTGAAATTGAAACATACCTAAGCAAACCAATATCTATAATGCACTTTACCGAAGGAGAGTACGAAGCTACAGTTGATGTTTCAGAAGAATCCTCTCACGATTGGAAATCGTTACTCAATGACTTGGAAGAGTTTGAAAACAGAGAAAGAAAAAAGAAAAAGAAATCGAAAAAATAGTTTTTATATACCCATCAAATAATAAACCCAGCGCAGATAATTAATCTGCGCTTTTATTTTCCGAAATTATACAACATTAAAATTTGCTGTTAAATAAAAAACATTTGAATCATAATATTTACTACATTCATTGAGTTAATTTTATATACCAAACCTTTAAAATATGAGACGATATTTGACTGTAATAATACTACTACACATGGCAATAGTATTTGGAAGTATAACTTTACAGGCCCAAACAACTCAAATACAAGAATTTGTATCTCCTAGATTAATAATAAAAAATGATTCTAAAGAGCAAGAGAGAACTCTAAAAATAGACAAGCTAAAGATTGATGTGGTTACCATTGGCAATATTGCAACCACAACCATGGAGATGACTTTCTACAATTCCACAGATAGAATACTGGAAGGCGAACTTGTTTTTCCATTGGCCGAAGGACAAACAGTATCACGGTTTGCATTGGATGTTAACGAAAAATTACGCGAAGGCGTAGTTGTTGAAAAACAAAAGGGACAGCAAGTTTTTGAAGCCGTTGTTAGGCAAAACATCGATCCGGGTCTTCTCGAAAAAACAAAAGGGAACAATTTCAAGGCAAGAGTTTACCCAATTCCTGCAAAAGGGTACAAAACAGCGCTTATTTCGTACGAAAGCGAGTTGCTTCATTCGCCCAACGGGTATACATATTTGTTACCGCTGAATTATACCGAAACTGTTTCCAACTTTAAAATTCACGTAGAGGTTCTTAATCAGGATACAATCCCCTCGGTCGATAATAATGAACTTGAGAATATCGAGTTTAAACGATGGCAAAATGCCTATATCACCGATTTTGAAAAGGAAAACTATTTACCTAATAAACAGTTGGGTTTTAGAATTCCATTTCAAAAAATAAACAAAAACACCTGGGTTGATAAAGGCAGAGTAGAAAACGTTAACTATTTCTATGTAAATGTATTCCCGCCAAAGCAGGAGCGTGAAAAAGTACTGCCTAAAAAAATTGCGTTGTTCTGGGATGTATCCACATCATCGGCAAGTAGAGATATTGAAACGGAACTTAAACTCATTGGTAAATACATCTCAAAAATTCAAAACCTAGACATCGAGTTAATAGCGTTCTCGAACACAATTACTGACATCAAAAAGTATAACATCCAGAACGGTAAATCAGAAGAACTATTCAACGATATCAAAAACCTAACCTACGATGGAGGAACACAGCTTGGAACACTGGATTTTAACAACTACAAATGCGATGAAATTATACTTGTTAGCGATGCTGTAAGCAACTTTGGGAAAGGCGAAATAACACTTTCGAAAGTTCCGGTAATTACTGTTTCATCGAGCCAGACCGCGGAACACTCCTACCTACAGTTCATTTCATCAGCAACTGCTGGAGTTTACCTGAATTTAAAAAAACTAAGCCTTGAACAGGCTTTAGAGTTTATTCTGAAGCAAAAAATGCAGTTCATCTCTGCTGAATTCGACAATAATCAACTTTCGGAAATATACCCATCCATCCCAACCCATTTTACCAATAATTTTTCGTTGGTTGGAAAATTAAAATCGAAGGCCGCTATACTAAAAATAAACTTCGGGTATGGCAATGAGATAGTATACACCGAAACAATTCAACTCGACTCAAAGAACATTGAAGATAAAGGCCTAGTAGAAAGAATGTGGGCTCAGAAATATTTAAATGAGCTAAACTTCAATCCAACAAAAAATGCCGATGAAATTACTAGAATCGGTAAAAAGTACTCTGTTGTAACCAATAACACCTCGCTAATTGTGCTGGATAGAGTTGAAGACTATGCTCAGTACAAAATTATTCCACCCCAAGAATTATTGGCCGAATACAACAAAATAGTTGAAAATAGCACAAACGAGGAGAAAAGAACTACTAAACTACATATAGACCAGGTGGCGTATCAGTTCCAAAAAAAGGTGGAATGGTGGAACACTGATTTTAATTATCAAACCAAACCAATTAGGGTTAATCAATCGACAAACTTACCATCGCGCCAGTACTCAACTGAAAGAAAAACAATTACTGGCACTGTTGTAAGTTCTGATGATGGAATGCCAATTCCTGGGGTATCGGTTGTGGTTAGAGGAACAAGTATTGGTACTTCAACAAATGTTGATGGAAAATTTGAACTTAGAGGCCCAATAAATGCTATTCTACAAATTAGTTTTATTGGGTTTAAGACAATAGAAATAGATGCTGCCAACATTACAAATATTGATATAACGCTCGAACCAGAAACTAATGATATAGAAGAAGTTGTGGTTACTGCTTATGGAGTGAGCAGGAATGACTCTAGTGTTCAAAACAATTCTGTTGGATCGGGAGTGGCCGTTGAAAGGGAAGAATCAGAGGAAATGGTATTAATGGTTGTTGAGGACCGGGTTGATATCAGTGCTAATAAAATGGTAGTGCTAAAGAAAACTCAACCTACCATTGAAGTCAACAAATGGGATCCAGACGTTCCCTATTTAAAAGAATTGAAGAACACCGATACAAAAAATCTATATACCAAGTACTTGCTGCTAAAGAAGGATTACCAGCAAACACCTTCGTTCTACTTCGATGTGGCCGATTACTTCTTCGAAAAAGATAAAAAAGACGAAGCCATCAGAATTCTCTCGAATGTTGCAGAATTAAAACTCGAGAACTATGAGTTACTCCGAATATTAGCCCGCAAACTCCAACAGGTTGGCGAAATAAATACTGCCATCAGTATTTTCGAGGATGTGCTAAAGTTAAGATCGGAAGAACCACAATCGTACAGGGATTTAGGATTAGCATATGCAGCCAATAAAGAATACCAAAAAGCAGTGGATATGCTTTACAGTATTGTTGAGAAAAACTGGGATAACCGCTTCCCTGGTATTGAGGTCATAGTACTAGGTGAAATAAATGCAATTATTGAGGAGGCAAATGGAAAGGTTGATACAAAAAAAATCGATGAACGATTCCTGAAGAAGTTACCAGTAGATATTCGCGTTGTTCTGAACTGGGATGCCAACAATACTGATATGGATCTGTGGGTAACCGATCCTTTTAACGAAAAATGCTATTACCAAAGAAAATTAACCAATAGCGGCGGATATATGTCCAACGACTTTACTGGTGGTTATGGCCCCGAAGAATTTCTAATTAAAAAAGGAGCAAAAGGGAAGTACAAGGTACAGATTAACTATTACGGATCGTCGCAACAAACCATAATGGGACCAGTAACCGTTCAAGTCCAACTTTTCACAAAGTTTGGTTCAAAAGAGCAAAAATTGAAAGAGGTTACAATGCGATTATCGCAAAATAAGGAGATAATTGATATCGGTGATTTAATCTTCGAAAATTAAATTTTAATAATTTTTAATAGAGTAGATGGTAAAGTATTTTTGATTTGAAACATTGGATTTTAAAACTTTCAAATACATTTGCACTCCGATTATAAAACTCAATAACAAATACTATGGGACTATTCAACCTTGGAGGTTCTGCTGAAATCTCAAATGAAAAAGAAGCGTTTTTCGCTATTATTTTTGCTTGTATGGCTGCTGATGGTGAAATTGCACCTGAAGAGGAAATCAACCTTATAAATTTACTTGCAAGCCGTCCAACTTTCCGTAAGTTCGATTTAAGAGATGCTATGAAGAAAATTCAACGCATCCTTAAGGAAACCAAGAGCCTTGAAGGCTTACTTGATAAGGCTGTGGATAAAATTCCTGCCGAACTACGCCCAACCGTTTACACCAATGCTGTTGACTTTGTTCTAGCTGATGGTTCTGTTGAAAAAGAGGAAGAAGTAGTTATTGCCATGCTTAAGAGCAAAATGAGTATTTCCGATGAGCAATCACAAAAAATCATCGAAGTAATTATCCTAAAAAATAAGGCTTAAGAATTTATTTTTGGGCAAGTTGAAAACCACTCCAAATTTTGGGGTGGTTTTTGTTTTTGTACCATCAACTTTTGTAGATTTGTTTAATGAAACAGTGTATTTTGTCCATATTAATCTTACTTTCTGCTTGTTCAAAGAACGAATCGGAGCCCAAATCCCGATTAATAACATTTGGACAACCACAACCTGTAACCATAAATGGATATAGTGCCGATATAATGGAACCCTTCCTTGCATCCAATGGAGAAACCTTATTCTTTAATAACTCCAACCACCCCTCTGTAAACACCAATTTACATTTTGCAAAGCGAATTAATGATATAACATTCGAATATCAAGGAGAGCTCAAAGGGGTTAACTCCGAGAGTTTAGATGGTGTGGCCACAATGGATAACTCCAATACATTTTACTTTGTTTCAACCCGTAGCTATAACCAAACTCTGGCGACTATTTATACGGGAAAATTCGAGAACGATAGTATTTCCAATATTACTCTAGTCTCTAGTAGTATCAGTAAAAACCAAGTTGGCTGGATAAATTTCGATGTAGAAGTTAGTAAGAATGGTAACTTCCTATACTTTGTTGATGGACGATTCGACGAGAATGGTGGCCCATATGAAGCCGATATTGCGATTGCAGAAAAAACCGACGCAGGTTTTCAAAGAATAAGTCCCGATTTACTCAAAAACATCAATACTTCGGCCTTGGAATATGCGGCTTGCCTATCGTCCGATATGCTTGAACTTTACTTTACGAGGGTTGATGCTCCTATCTCTGAAACATCAATGCCCAAAATTTATGTTTCAACACGCGAAAGCGTGAGTGAGCCATTCCGAAAACCATATAGAATCGAAATGATTGATGGATTCGTTGAAGCTGCAACAATCTCACCCAATAATCAAACAATTTACTACCATAAGTTGGAAGGACAGAAATACGTCCTTTATATGGTTAGGAAGGAAGCCGAATAGAGATTTCTTGTTTTTTCTTTAAATTGCACCGCATTTCAATCAACCATCAACTATCAACTAAAATGTCTTACCCTTGGGGCGATAATAGGCGATTTAATAGCTACTCAAATTACTTTAAGCACGAGTTTGGCGGACGCGTCCAGAAGCTCACTATCGATGCGGGCTTTACTTGTCCTAACCGCGATGGAACCGTTGCAACGGGAGGCTGCACGTACTGTAACAACGATGCTTTTAACCCAAGCTACTGCACACCTTCAAAATCAATCACCCAGCAAATTGACGAGGGTATTGAGTTCCACGCTGTGCGTTACCGAAGGGCCGACAGATATCTAGCGTACTTTCAAGCATTCTCCAATACTCACGCTACCTTGGATAAGTTGGAGAAACTCTACACCGAGGCACTTGCAAATCCTAAAATTATTGGACTGGTTATTGGCACTCGCCCCGATTGCGTTGATGAGCAAAAACTCGACTATTTTCAGGAGCTTTCCAAAAAGTATTACATAGCACTTGAGTATGGCGTGGAGAGTTGCTACAACAAGACGCTGGAGTTAATTAACCGTGGACACAACTTCGAGAAATCGGTTTGGGCCATTGAGGAAACACACCGGCGAGGCATTAAAACAGGAGCCCATATAATTTTTGGACTACCGGGCGAATCGCGCGAAGAAATGATGGCCGAAGCAGCCATACTCTCAAAACTTCCGCTCAACACCATTAAATTCCATCAACTACAGATAATAAAAGGAACTACAATGGAGTTGCAGTATCAGCAGAATCCTTCAATGTTTAACCTGTTTGGAATGGAGGAGTACTTCAACTTTATGGTGGATTTTCTGGAGCAACTCAACCCCAATTTCGTGGTTGAACGCTTTACCGGCGAGGCTCCTCCCCGATACTTAGCTACGCCACCCTGGGGAAACTATCGCACCGACCAGCTAATGGTTATGCTCGAAAAAATACTGGAACAGCGGAATACTTGGCAGGGACGGCTATTTAGTTGATTGTAAAAAAATTCAACTATCTCATTGCCTTCGGCGAGTTCACCGCCAGTCGGCGGCTCGGTTTCGAACACCAGCGAGAAATCTCATACTTTATAATAAAATCGAGGGAAGGTTTTATCAAATTTTACGTTAAGCACATAATCTTCAAATAAGGTAATAAGGTTAAATAAAACATCTTGATGTCACCTAATAAGGTTAATCTCAACAAAATAAGGTTGAAAACGGAAATTGACTATAATTTTCAAACACAACCTTAGTAGAAATTCTAACTGAAAATCCATTAACCTTATTACCTTATTTTGCAACTACCTATTAGAATGAACTACATTGTAATGATAACAATATTTCATTTTTATTACATCAAACTCGAACTATCTTAATTAAGATTCCTCGACAAGCTCGGGATGACAAAACCAATACTAAACCACCATCCTCTTTTGGACAAAAAGTCAAAAACCACTACCTTTCCAGTAAATTTCAGATAATGGAACCATTTCTCAGCTTAGTTGCCAAGGATTTATATAGAGTTTTCGGCGATGATATCTCCGAGGTTAACCTCGTTTTTCCGAACCGAAGGGCATCATTGTTCTTCACCAAGTACCTTGCAACCGGGTTGAGCAAGCCCATTTGGCAACCCAAGGTTACCACTATCAACGATTTAATGTTTGCTATAGCGGAGCTAAAACCTACCGACCCGCTTTTGCTTAACCATCAACTTTACAAGCAGTACCAGATAGCCACCGGTAGTCAGGAATCGTTTGACGATTTTTTCTTTTGGGGAAATGTAATGATTTCGGACTTCGACCAGGTAGATAAATACCTCGTGGATTCGTCGAAAATATTCGCCAACGTTAAGGATTTAAAGGAGATTGACAAGAAGTTCGATGAGTTTGACGAGGAGCACCTTAAAGCCCTACAGGACTTTTTGAATTTGCTGAACGATGCTGCCGACTCGCATATCCGTTCGCGCTACTCCGATATCTGGGAGAAACTGGGTGGAATCTACAATCAATTCACCAAAACCCTTACTGCACAAGGAATAGCCTACGAAGGTTTGGCCTACAGGGTGGCCGCCGAAAAGCTGAGGAATACCAAACAATCGATGGTGACTGGCAAGTATGCGCTGGTTGGTTTCAACGCTCTGAACAGCTGCGAGAGGATTCTTTTTCATCACCTAAAACGATTCGAAAACGCACTGTTTTACTGGGATTACGACAAGTACTATATGCAGGGCGACAATAACAGGAACGAGGCCGCAATGTTTATGGCCGATAACCTGAAGGAGTTCCCCAATAGCCTTAGCCACGAGCATTTCAGCAATTTCAGTACAAGTAAAAGCATTAAGCTTGTTGCATCGCCATCCAATGTGGCGCAGGCAAAGCTAATCCCCGACATTCTGTCAAATTTAAAAACCAGCACCACTAAAATTGATATCAACACGGCCTTGGTTTTACCCGAGGAGCAACTGCTGCTCCCTGTTCTATCGGCACTGCCCGATGAGCTGGATGAGGTAAATATAACTATGGGCTACCCCATTAGGGATACCGCGGCCTACAGTCTTATTGATAACCTTATTGGCCTACAAACCAACGCCCGGCAAAGTGGCAACGACTCAAAGTTCTACTACCGCGATGTTCAGAATATACTAACGCATCCTTACATTAAGCAGATAGCCAGCGACGACTCTACTAAACTACTGAACCGAATAGTAGAGCGTAAGTTAATCAACATCGACACCGCTACCCTAAGCATCAACCCAACCTTTACAAAGATATTCACCATCGAAAAGAGCGGCATCAACCTAAATAACTACTTAGCGGCGCTTGTAAAGGATATTTCCAATGGTTTAAAGCATAGCAGTAATGAGCCAAGCGGAAATATCAGGCTTGAACTAGAATTCCTTTTCACGGTATTTAAAGCGCTGAACAGGTTGGGCGATGTTTTACCTGAATTTGAGGGTGATATCAACCCCAAAATTTACCGTGCGCTTTTCCGTAAAGCAATGGCCGAGCAGCGTGTATCGTTCTCGGGCGAGCCGCTTGCCGGTGTTCAGCTAATGGGATTCCTCGAAACCCGTACCCTCGATTTCGAGAACGTTGTAATTCTATCGATGAACGATAGCGTTCTGCCCGGAGTTACCCATAAGCCATCGTTTATCACACCCAGTCTTCGCTTTGCTTACGGATTGCCCGATTATAGGCATCAAAATGCCATTTACGCCTATTACTTCTACCGGCTAATACAGCGTGCCAACAATATCTACCTAGTTTACACCGATAAGGCCGAAGGCACACGCTCAGGCGAAATGAGCCGTTATATCCTTCAGCTGATAATGGAATCGGGGCTAAATATCGATAGAATCAGGGTTAAGTTCGACCTAGGATTAACGCCAGAGCCTACAATAGCAGTAAAGAAAACCGATAAAATCCTCTCAATCCTAGGCAAGTACGTTGTTACCGAAAAGGAAGGGAAATACCTCTCACCTACGGCTCTATCGAGCTATAAGAACTGCTCGCTCCGTTTCTTCTTTAGCAAAATAGCCAATATAGAGGAGCCCGAGGAGATGGAGGAGGCAGTGGATGAGCGTGGCGTTGGAACAATCCTACACCGCGCTGTTGAGCTAATTTATAAGGATATAGCAAGCAGTGTTACAAAGGAAAAGCTTGAGGAACTAAGCGGTAACATCGATTTAATAAACAACGCTGTACGCATTGCATTTGCCGAGAACTATAAACTCGATATCGACAAAATTGACGATATACTGATTGGCCGTAATGCACTAATTCTGGAACGTATTAAGTGGATGATATTCCAGATGCTTGCAGTGGACACAAACAGGGTACCATACTCAATTTTTAGCACCGAGCAGGAGGTTATTATCGATGTTCCCATTACAGTTCAGGGCAAAGATACTAAAGTGCGAATTGGAGGTCGTATCGATAGGATTGAGCAAGTAGATAGCCAGTTCCGCATTGTAGACTTTAAAACGGGCAAGTACGATTTTAAAAAGGATAGGTTCAAGAGCATAGCCGACCTATTGCAGAGCAAAGAGCTGGATGGTGTTTTTCAGATTTTCACTTACGCGGAGATATTTGGGAAGATAAGCAAGTTCCGACCAAGCCAAATTACCCCAAACCTTTGGTTTGTGAGGAATAGCTCCAGGGATTACACCCCGGTACTTTACCAAACATCCGAGAAAAGGGGGACAAAGGAAGAGGTTCAATCGTACGAGAATTACGCTCAACCGTTTAAAGATTTACTCCATAACCTAGTTGCCGAAATATTCAACCCCGAGGTTGATTTCACCCAAACCGACAAAACCGAGAACTGCAAAGTTTGCCCTTATAGCCAAATTTGTGGACGGTAGTTATAACTGTTTGTTGATGGTTGTACGTGGTTCAACACAAATTCTTTTGACCACGATTTAACTTTCAGAAATTTCGCTCGCGCTCTTCTCATGACGAGTGCGCTATTCCATAAATTTACTTCAAAAAGACAAACGTCAAATTTTTTTTAACAATATCAAATCAAAAAAAACTCAACTAAAAAACTTTTCCTACCGCAATCTTCTATTTTCCCAAATAAACACTATTTTTATTCTGTCAAATGAACTGACATTCAAACACTCCGAGTAATGGCTTATAGTTTTGATACTTATAGCGTAGATATAATTGATAGACCTTTTGTACGTGCCGATGGTTACACAACGCCACAAACGGCAACAATTACGCTTTTCAATGAAAAAGGACGAGAAATCCAAACATTTCATTTGGCCTACCCCGAAATATCGGATATATACGAGCGCATTGGACAAGGTGAGAATATCAACCTCGATAGTTGCTATGTAAAAGGATTTTCATCCACAGCCTGTAAACGTTATTTAATTATCGACAAACAATTACACCTAGCTGTAAAGGAATTCAGCGCCAAGGGCGCATTTTTCGACTCAAACCTAAACATAGACTTCTCGTTGGTCGATTTTACCGATATCACATCGTTCAACGACTCTTATATCGTCTCTAAAGCATTCGACTTTCACTCTACAAAAATCAGCAAGCACGGATTCGATTTTGCCAACTGCTTTGTTAAGGTCGATAAGGTGAACTTCACTCAGGCTCAGTTTACCGGAGGAATTATCACCTTTAAGAACACCATTTTCGATACAGGCGAAAAGGATTTTCAGGATGTCGATTTTGGCGATGGCGAGGTAATCTTCACCAACACAGAGTTCGGCAATGGTAACGTATCGTTCATCAATGCCCGTTTTAACGATGGCGATGCCAGCTTTAAGGTTGCCCGCTTCGGGAACGGAAAGGTTGATTTTCACTACGCCAAGTTTGGCAAGGGCAGCATATCGTTTGAGCAAACCGAGTTTGGAAATGGACGTACCGATTTTAGAACCGTTGAGTTTGGAACGGGTCGCACATCGTTTAATCGATGCGTATTTGGCGATGGCGAGGTTACCTTTGAGGGCGCACAATCCAAGAAGGGCAAGGTAACCTTTAAGCGCGCCACGTTTGGCAACTGCACAGTAAACTACGAACTATTCGAAGGCTTGGACTCCGACCTGATATTTGAACGCTCCACGTTCAACGCCGATGTTAGCTTTAGGGGCGCATTAATCAAGGAGTTACACCTCGACGATTGCCAGTTCAACTCCACCGTGAAACTGCACGTGGATACCTGCCAGGTGATGAACCTCACAGGCTGTATTTTCCGCGATATTGTAGAGTACTGGACCCATGGCGATTTACCCAAAGTAAACATCCTGTATCTATCGGGCGTAAGGATGCTTGGCATTCTTTACCTAGATTGGGAATCGAACAACCTAAAGCAACTTATTTACAGCCAAACCGACACCAGCTTTAGGAATAAAGCGGAGCAGTTCCGTGTGCTAAAGCAAAACTTTAACAACTCCGGCCAGTACGACGATGAGGATTTGGCCTACGTTGAGTTTAAGCGGAACGAGGCCAAAGCAGTACTTACAGAATCAACCCAAAAGGATAAAAAATCGGCCATTTGGCAATACCCGGCTTTTGGCTTTAAAAAATTGGTATTCGACTGGATGGGGCTTTACGCTACATCGCCTGTGCGAGTGATATTCAGCAATATTGTAATGATACTCTTTTTCGCAATGCTATTTACTACCCTCCCTTACATTGCCAGCACATACCTAAACGGCATCAACC
>CAZTVY010000053.1:0-11972 GCA_964617235.1 uncultured Rikenellaceae bacterium
ATTCCAGAAAATGTGATTGACTTTTACCAGCCAATACTTCGTTGGATTGATGAGTACGCTCAAAATCCATTGCCTCAAACATTGGTTCATATGAAGTTTGAGTACTTCAACACCAGCTCATCTAAGAGAATCTTTGATATTATGAAGAAACTCGAAAAAATGGCTATTGATACCGGAACAAAGGTTACCATCAACTGGTATTTCGAGGAGGATGACGAAGATATTTACTTTGCTGGGAACGACTATAAGGCGCTAATAAATAAGGTAGACTTTAACCTTATTGAACTTAAGCAGAATTAGGCGATTATACCATAAAAAAGAAAAGCACCAATCGGTGCTTTTTTTCTATCAATTGCTTTGTACCGATTCGCTTTTTAACATTTCATACTGCTCTCTTATAATCTCTAATTCCTCAAGGTTTTGGCGCATGCGCTCCTCGTTTTCCTCCATCTGTTTTGACTTTTCCTTGAACTGCTGAATCAGTCTTATATTCTGTTCGTTCATTTTAACCGTGTTGATGTTGTTGGCAACAATACTTGCTACCTTTTCAACAAACTCAACTTCGGAAGGAGTAATTTTTTTAAAGCTGGCTAGTTCAATTACCCCTAGCACAGTATTATCGTAGGTTAACGGAACAATTAGAATTGATTTTGGTGTAGCGCTTCCTAGTCCAGAATTTATTGAGAGGTAATCGTCGGGAATATTATCAATTAGTTGAACTTGGTTCAGTGTGTACGATGCTCCAACCAGCCCGCTATTAGGAAGGATTGTTGCGTTTTTCGATTTAACATCTTTGCTTAGACCGTAATCGGCAATTAGGGTCAGGTTGGTTTGGTTTTCATCATCAATTACATAAAATGCACCTGCTTTTGCATCTATATATTTTATTAACGAAGTTAAAACGTTTTTGCAGAGTTTCTGATAGTTGTCCTTGTTGTTAGCAACAACCTCATTCATTGAAGTTATTCCATTGTTAATCCAACTCTGTAATTGTTCTTTTTCCTGATGTTGTAAAAGCTTATCGTGCTCGGTTTGGAGTTCACGGGTACGCTCTTCAATTCTTAATTCCAGATTTTCTTTCTCCTGTTTAAGCTGAAGGCTGAGTATTGAGTTGCTGTTGATTGCTCTGGCCGATTTGATATTGATAGAGATGGACTGGAGCAGCATAAAAGTAACTAAACCATATGGCGCAACATAGGCCGTTTGTATTAGGCCCATACTGCTGAGTACATCGTTTATAGCAGTGGAGTATAGTATGAACATTCCTATAAAAGTAAAAACGGCATATGGTCTCTTCCTTAATGTTGCGCGGAGCAATATTCCAAATGTCAAGTAAAGACCTCCGACAAGCACATACAGTTCAAACACGGTTCGGAACTTGCCGTAAAAGCTTGCATTTGTGAATATTACCAGTGCGGAAACGGCTACACCTATGTATAAGTAGGCGCGCATTAACTTTTTAGGGAAATCTTTCTCAAATAAATCGTATATGAATAGCGCAAATAGTGGAATTGTAGCAAAACCTGAGAGGTTGTCGAGTTTAAATAGTAGTTCCCAGTTTAGGTTTGGCAGCACGTAGGTTATAATTCTGTCGCCAGTAGAAATATTGCGAAGAATCATTACAAGGCAAACAATACTGAAATATAAGTTCGACTTATCTTCCCTTCTTAGTAAATATAGGCTTAAATGGTTAATTCCTATTAAAAATATTATACCTACTATGATTAAGTTAAGGATATCCATCCAGCGTGTATCGGCAATAAGATTTTCGTATTTACCAAAGTAAACAGGGAAGTGAAGTCCGCCGCGTTGATGCTTAAAGTTTGATACTTGAATAATTACCTCAAAGTTTTCGCTATCATTTGCCGAAGGATTAATTACAATAGGTACATCTTGGAATTTAAAGGCGGCTTCAGAAGTCTCTTTCGTTTTGCCAACTTTGCCCACCTCTGCAACTAAATTGCCATTTATCCAAAGTTTGTAACTTGAGAAAACTGTTGATAATTTGAGTCCGTAAATGGTTTGCTCAAGGTCCGCTTTCTTGTTTATTACAAATCGGTAAGTAGCATAGCCCTTGTTGGGTAATTTCTTGCCATCAACTTTATATGTTGTCCACGATTTAGGGATTTTTACATACTGTGGCTTAGGCTTAAAAGATGAATCCCTGAAATTCTTTGGTTCCAGAAGTTGATTCCAATAAAATTCACAATCGCCCTGAATTTTAATCTTATCGTTATCCAGAATGGAGGAACTTCCAATATTGATAATTCCTTTGTGTGCGCTGAAATAATCTTGAGCTTCGGTATTGTTTATTGTAACGAAGGCAAGAAGGGAAAAGAGCAGAACTTTAAACCTCATACTTTTTAAAAGTTTTCAAAAATAAACTTAAAGATACAAGTTAATTTTGAATAAAAAATATCAAACAAAGATGCTTTAACGTTTAAAGTTCTGTGGGAGTTTTTGTGTTAGTTGTTACTTCTTGCGTATGGTTTGAAACCCATTACTACTCATAAAGGTCGCAAAGTTTACATAACCGTCTTTTTTAATCATTTCTATACATGCAGGTCTATCAGAGCGAAGAACAAAGCCAATTGCTTTGGCAATAAAGTTGTTGTATTTCTTACATTGTTTTACATCCGAAAATTCCTTGCAATCCGCACAACTTTTAATATTCTTTGTCATACAGCATTTGCGAATTTCGCACCAACTTGCTTTTACGTTTCCGGCACATCCTGGGCATTTACCTTTTATATACGATTTGCAAGCACCGCAGTATAGCCCACAGTAGGCTATTAAGTTTGTGTCGTTTTTTATTGTGTTCATCTTGTTAAAAGTTTAGTTTCTGTTGAATTGGATTCTCTGGTTTGTAAAAATTCATCTGCGTAGATATTCCTTTTTCTTTACACAGTTTGTAAAAAAGGCTGTATAGTTCATTGGCTTTAGGCGATGGGCAATTATAATTGTTCCCAAACTCCGCGGTATATTTATCGCGAAGGGTTGGAAAGTGTTTGTCGAATTGCTGATACATATGCTCGCGTTGTCCATCGCGAATTGTAAGCCCAAATACGGGAAGAATGTACTTTACACCGCAATCAGCTGCCTTTTTAACCATATCGGTTACATTTTCATGGGTGTCGTTTATGTATGGAAGAACTGGCATAAAGGTTATTCCACAGTAAATACCTTGGGCGGAAAGTTGCCTTAGGGTTTCAAATCTTTTACTTGAAATAGGAGCGTTGGGCTCAATTATCCTGCTTAAATTATCATCGGTTGTTGTAATCGTAACTGAAATTGCGGCATAAATTTTTGATATCTCTTTAAGCAAATCAATATCTCTCAAAACCAAATCGCTTTTGGTTATTATGTGTACAGGGAACTTATACTTAATCATCAGCAACAATGATTTTCTGGTAAGTTGATATTCCCTTTCAACGGGCATATAGCAATCGTTCATTGAGCCAAAACCAACAGTTCCCCGTAATCGTTTACTTCTTAACTCGCGTTCCAGTATTTGAATGGCACTCTTTTTAATACGGATATCAGACAGGTCACCAAGTTGGTAGCAATCGCTTCGTGAATCGCAGTAAATACAACTATGCTGACAGCCTCTGTAAAGGTTCATATTGTAGCTAAGCCCGAAATAAGTATCGGGCTTATTCTTTACGCTGCTTAGGATTGTTTTTGCTTCAATATATCTAGGCATAGAAGGGGTTTTTATGGATTTTTTTGTTCAAGGTCTACTCGCTCCAAATTCCGTTTTTGAAGAGTTGATACCATTTTTCTGTATCCTTGTCGCTATATAGTTTGATTGCTGTAAATACCTCCCTCGCAAATTCGATTGGTGCAACGCCTTTGGCTGTTATGATATTTTTATCGGTAACGGCAAGTGAATCTATGTAATTATCATCGCCGAGATACTCGGGTGCAACCATTTTTAAATAGCCAAGGTTGTTGCTGGTGTGTTTTATTTGGTTTAATAAGCCCTGCTGGGCCAAATATTCAGTGGCTCCACATATTGCGACAATGGTAGTTTTCCTGTCAAACAGCGTTCTCACGAGTTGGTTTATTTCTGTGTTTTCCCTATTTCCCCAAGCCGTTCCACCAGGAAGAATCAGCATACAGATATCGTCAATACTGATTTCCGACAAGGATATATCTGGTTGCACGCGCAATCCACTCATGGATACAGCAGATTTCCCATTTTCTGAGAAATAAACCAAATCGAATAGGCTACTCTTTTTTATTTCGGGCGAAAGGTATGCAATCTCCCAGTCGGAATAGCCGTTGAAAAGGTATACGAATATTTTATTTTTCATTTTATGGCTATTCTATTTTAGGAATTTGGCGAAGAGTAGCGACATCACATAGGTTTGCAAAAACGCACCAACAGCCCAGCTGAATGTCATTGCAAAAGATATTTTGAATGAACTGATACTTAGCATTAATCCGGGGACGGTTGCGAGTAGGAGATAGAAACCTGTAAACACAAAAGCTTGTCTCCAGATATTCCCATTTATTAAACTCTTTGTTTTGTTCCAAACCCAAGCAAGTATAAATGCAATGTAGAAAGGATGCAAAAAGTATAAACTCATTAATGGATCTTCCCAGGGACGGAAAATTACTGTGTTATTGTACTCTGCTTCAAGCGATGGGATAATAAGGATAAAAAGGAATCCAATTGCCATATTTGCGGAAAAGCCTGCAATTGCAGCTAGTAACGATGTTGAAATGTACTTTTTCATTGTGTTAAGTTTTTAATGATTAATTTTTCAATACAAAGAAAAAAGTCCAAAGTGTCAACCCTATGTCAGTAGGGAATAAAAAAAATTGAAAAGAGAATAATGATTTTAGAATTGCAAACTTCATAGTTCAGTTTTCATCTTTCCTTGCGTATTATTCATAATGGTTATACAGTTCTTTAACTCTATGCTTCATCCTATCCTTAAGCTTTTGTGGCTCTATGATTTCAACATCTTTACCGAGCGATAAAAGCCAATATTCAATCCATTCCAACGAGTCGGTTAGGAATATCATAGTAAACCTATCCTCTTCTACAATCTCATCAATAAATCCATAGTAGTATTTGTACTCCGAAAGTTGATTGTATAGAAATTTTGGGAATCGTAGCACAACCCTGATGTTGCTGGAACTATCGGCGAAGCGCCAGATAAGTTCGTTAACCGGAGGATGATTGTTCTGGAATATCTCCGTACCTATTGTCAGATGTTTAATTCGGTCAATCCTGAAATCGCGATAATCTTTTCGTAATCGGCAGTATGCCAGCAAGTGCCATTTACCACCGTAGAAACAAATGCCCACTGGCTCTACGTCTCGTTTTGTGCTCTCTTTTTTTGAGTTAGATATATAGTCGAGAATAATGATGTTGTTTTGTGTTAATGCCTTCTGGATTGGTGCCATAAAGCAATTCGGAAGAGTGTCTTTTTTTGAATTTGGGTAAATAACAAGGATTTGCTTTTCCAATTTCTCCAAGTTTTCCTTATCGCTGTATCGCATTACGGCTTTAACTTTTTCGAGCGCGGTGTTGTAGTTTTGCTCAAGCGATATATCGGTAAGTTTCTCGGCCATTTTCCCAGCCGTAATCATCGCAGCAGCTTCCTCGCGGGTAAACATTACGGGAGGTAAATGGTAGCCACTCTCAATGGAATAACCTCTGCCTGCTTCTCCTGCAATAGGAATCCCAGATTCCATAAGTGCATTAATATCACGGTAAACAGTTCTAAGGCTTATATCAAATCTGTCGGCAATTTGTTGGGCTGTAACTAGCCTGCGCGATTGCAGAAAGGTGATTATCGCTGAGAGTCGGTCTATTCTATTCATTGCAAATAAAGTTAATACGAAGGTAGCAATTACACTGCACATTTAAAAGGATTACTTGTAGTGCCCTTGTTTGTTGGAGGTTGATTGTTTTTTAGATTTTGGAATAATCCTAAATAGCATATTTTCAGCTAAATATTTTGATTTTTTCATAAAATGATATATTTTTGCGAAAGTTTTAAGCAACGATTGGTGCAGGGGACAGTGTCCCCTGTTTTGTTAAACCTAAGTGAAATGATTAAGAAAGAGCTAATTGAATCTATTGTGCTACCTCGACTCCAAGAGGAAGACCTATTTTTGGTCGATATCAGCATAAGTGCATCAAACAGCATATTTATAACTATTGATGGCGATAAGGGTGTAGGGATTGATTCTTGTATTGCCATTAGTCGGTTGGTAGAATCGAGCCTTAACCGCGATGAGGAGGACTTTGAGTTGGAGGTTGCTTCGGCAGGTGTTGGCCAGCCGCTGAAAATTGCTCGTCAGTACACCAAGAACCTTGGCCGCGATGTTGAGGTGCTAAAAAAGAATGGCGAAAAATTAAAAGGTTCTTTGGTTTTCGCAACCGATACGGACTTTACCGTTAAGTTCACTAAAAAGGTTGCCGTTGAGGGGAAAAAAGCAAAACAAAACGTTGAGGAGGTTTTAACACTGGCTTACTCCGATGTTAAGGCTACAAAGGTGGTAATTTCGTTTAAATAGATAAAAGTCAAAATATTATACAATGGAAAATCTAAATCTAATCGACACTTTTTCTGAGTTTAAGGAACTTAAGAGTATCGACAGACCAACAATGATGAGCGTTCTGGAGGATGTTTTCCGCAATATGCTTATTAAGTTGTACGGTTCCGACGATAATTTCGACATCATTATCAATATCGATAAGGGTGACTTTGAAATTTGGCGTAATCGCGAGGTGGTAGAGGATGAGGACTTTGAGGACTCAAACCGTCAAATTTCACTTACCGATGCTCGTAAAATTGACGAGGATTACGAAGTGGGCGAGGAGGTAACTGCCGAGGTTAAGCTTTCGGAGTTTGGTCGTAGGGCAATTTTGGCTTTACGCCAAAACTTGACTTCTAGAATTATGGAGTTGGAGAAAAACAACCTATATAATAAGTATAAGGATAGAATTGGCGATATCATCACTGGCGAGGTTTATCAGGTTTGGAAGAAGGAAATTCTTGTTCTCGATGATGAGGGTAATGAGTTAGCGCTTCCAAAAACCGAGCAAATTCCTTCGGATTTTTACCGTAAGGGCGATAGTATTAGAGCCGTTGTGTTCAAGGTTGAGATGAAGAATAACTCTCCTCAAATCATTCTTTCGCGTGTTGCAAACGCATTCTTGGAGAGGTTGTTTGAGTTAGAGGTACCTGAGATTTTTGATGGTCTTATCACTATCAAAAAGATTGTGCGTATCCCTGGCGAGCGAGCTAAAGTTGCTGTTGAGTCATACGACGAGCGTGTTGACCCAGTAGGTGCTTGCGTTGGTATGAAGGGTAGCCGTATTCACGGGATTGTTCGCGAGTTACGCAACGAGAATATCGACGTTATTAACTTTACAAACAATACACAACTTTTCATTCAGCGTGCATTGAGCCCAGCAAAAGTCTCTTCTATCAAAATTGATGAGGAGGGCAAGCGTGCTGATGTTTACCTAAAACCAAACGAGGTTTCGTTGGCAATCGGTAAGGGTGGTTACAATATTAAACTGGCTAGCCAGCTAACTGGTTACGAGATTGACGTTTACCGTGAAACCGAAACAGAGGACGAGGAAGATGTTACTCTTGATGAATTTGTTGATGAAATTGACAGTTGGATTATCGATACCCTTAAAGGCATTGGTTGCGATACAGCTAAGAGTGTACTTGAGATTCCTTTCAAAGAATTGGTTAAACGTACCGATTTGGAAGAGGAAACTGTTAAAGAAATTATCAGAATATTGAAGTCAGAGTTTGAATAGTACTAGTATTCATATAGATTTGCATATTATTTTATAACAATCAACGGGGAAAAGCCTGTATGACAAATGACAAATTAATAAGGCTTAGTAAGTTAGCCAGAGAGTTTAATGTTGGAGTATCAACCTTGGTGGAGTTTTTGCACAAGAAAGGCCACAATGTATCCAACGACCCCAACGCAAAGGTAGACCAGGATTTATTGGGCATACTCTCAAAAGAGTTTGGTGCTGAAGTTAACCTTAAGAAGGAGTCCCAAAAAGTAAGCCTAAAAGGCTTAAGGGATAAAAAAGAGTCTATCTCAATTGATGATGTTGAGAAGGAAACAGAGGATGATTCCGATTTTGACTCTTCCGACGATGAGGTTATTATCAAAACCACAACCATAGAACACTCAAAATCCCCCGAAATAGAGGATAGTGATAGACCAAAAATAGATTTAAAGCTTAAGGGCAAGATAGATTTGGATGCTTTGGCTCCAAAAAAATCGCAGCCAACGCCTCCTGTTGAAAAAAAGGAGGAAGTTAAGCAGGTTGAAAAACCAAAACCTCAACCTCAGACCGAGGAGAAACCTAAGCACAAAGAGCATAAACCTGCACCTGTGGAACACATTGAAACTTCCAAGGTTCAAGTGGAGCAACCAAAGGTTTTAGGTAAAATTGACCTTAAAACGGTTCAGAAACCTACTCGTCCAGAGTCTAAACCACACGATAAACCCAAACATCAGGAACCTCGTCACGAGAAAAAGGTTGAACACAAGCAGCCAGTTGCTCAGCCGAAAGTTGAGGAGCCAAAGGTTGAAGCACCTGCAGCACCTGTTGAGGAGCAAATATACCGTTCAGAGGTTGAGAAGCTCACAGGCCCAACCATTATGGGTAAAATCGATCTAAGTGCTTTTGAGCCTAAAAAGAAACCTCAACCTGTAGCATCGTCGAACGACGCTAATGGTGGTGGTAGCGACAGGAATAAGAAGAAAAAGCGCAAGAGGATTAAGAAGGAGAATGCTAAGGTTCAAGTTCCAGAGGCTGGACAGCCAGTACAACGCGACCCAAAACAGGCTCCAATTCAGTTAAAGAAGGCAGATCCACTTCAAAAGCAAAAGAGCAACAATAAGAAGAAAAAACCTATAAAGCAGGAGGTTGATGATGAAGCAGTTCAACGTCAAATTAAGGAAACTCTTGCACGTCTTACTTCTAAAGGGAAGACAAAAGGTTCCAAATACCGTAGGGAGAAACGCGATCTTGTAAATGCTCGTCAGCAGCAGGAGCAGGAGCGAATGGAGCAAGAAATGAAGATACTTAAGGTTACAGAGTTTGTTTCTGTAAACGAACTTGCAACCATGATGGATGTTGCCGTAACTGAGGTTATTGAGGTGTGCATGAACCTTGGCTTGATGGTATCTATCAACCAAAGGCTCGATGCCGAAACCATGGCTCTGGTTGCCGATGAGTTTGGCTATCAGGTTGAATTTGTTAGTGTTGACTTACAGGAGGCAATTAGTACTGAAGCAGAGGATACGCCTGATAAACTAAAACCCCGTTCGCCAATTGTTACCGTAATGGGACACGTTGACCATGGTAAAACATCGTTGCTGGACTACATTCGTCATGCTAATGTAATTGCTGGTGAGGCAGGTGGTATTACTCAGCACATTGGTGCTTACGGTGTTATTCTGGAGGATGGACGAAAAATTACATTCCTTGATACACCTGGTCACGAGGCGTTTACCGCTATGCGTGCTCGTGGTGCTAAGTTAACAGATATCGCAATTATTGTGGTTGCTGCCGATGATGCCGTGATGCCTCAAACCATTGAGGCTATTAACCACGCTAGCGCTGCGGGTGTACCAATAATATTTGCAATTAATAAGATAGATAAACCCACCGCCGATGCCGAGAAGATTAAAGGCGAATTGGCCAATATGAATTACTTGGTTGAGGACTGGGGTGGAAAGTATCAGTGTCAGGAAATATCTGCTAAGAAAGGTCTGAATATCGATAAACTACTTGAAAAGGTTCTACTCGAGGCCGAAATGCTCGACTTAAAGGCTAACCCCGATAAGCGTGCACAGGGTACAGTTGTAGAATCGGCTCTGGATAAAGGTAGAGGTTACGTTTCAACGGTTCTTATTGAGTCTGGAACGCTACGCCAAGGTGATATTATGATTGCGGGTGTTTACTACGGTCACGTTAAGGCCATGTTTAACGAGCGTGGTACTCGTATTCATGAGGCAGGTCCCGCATCGCCAGTTCAGGTTATTGGTTTGAACGGTGCTCCACAGGCAGGAGATTACTTCAACGTAATGGAAACTGACAAGGAAGCCAAGGAAATTGCCAATAAGCGCGAGCAGCTGCAACGTATGCAGGGTCTTAAAACTAAGAAACATATTACGCTGGATGAGATTGGCCGTCGTATTGCAATTGGAAACTTCCAGGAGTTAAATATTGTGGTTAAGGGTGATGTGGATGGTTCCATTGAGGCATTATCCGATGCGTTGATTAAGTTGTCAACCCCACAAATTCAGGTAAATGTTATCCACAAAGCGGTAGGTCAAATTTCCGAGTCCGATATTCTACTTGCAGCAGCATCGAATGCTATTGTAATCGGATTTCAGGTTCGTCCATCGGTAAGTGCTCGTAAACTTGCAGAGAAGGAGGAGATTGATATTCGCTTGTACTCGATTATCTACGATGCAACCAACGAGATTAAGGATGCAATGGAGGGTATGCTTTCTCCTGAGATTAAGGAGGAGATTACCGGTACTGCCGAGGTTCTTGATGTATTCAAAATTACCAAGGTTGGTTCTGTTGCAGGATGTATTGTTCGTGAAGGAAAACTTATTAGAAACAACAAGGTGCGCCTAATCCGCGATGGTATTGTGGTTTACACTGGCGATTTGGGTTCTCTAAAACGTTTCAAGGACGATGTTAAGGAGGTAACTCACGGTTTCGAGTGCGGATTGAACATCAACAACTTCAACGACATTAAGGTTGGCGACATTGTTGAAGGATTCCAGCAGGTTGAGGTGAAACGAAAACTTTAATTCGTTTAACATATATTTTATAAGGGTATCCAATTTGGATACCCTTTTTGTTTTAACGAATATTTTTATTTTTGAATTGATTGTCAAAGTCAAGTATCTGTTTTTTTCTTACGTTTGTATATCAAACATGAAATGAATGACATTACCTCCTGGCAAATACACAGCCGAAGAGATATCATGGTTTAGGTCGATTTTTGACTCATACTATGAGAGCATTCGGAGTTTTGCCTACTTCAAAACGGGTAGTGTAGATTTTGCCGATGATATTGTTCAGGAGGTTTTTCTGAAATTATGGAGTATGCGTGGAACGGTTCGTACCGAAACTGTCAAATCGTTGCTGTACACTATAGCAGGCAATATCATCAAAAATCACTATAAACATTTACAGGTAACATATAACTTTCTGCGCGATAATTCTGCTGAAAGTCCAAGCGAATCTGCCGATACAGAAGTTAGGATGGAGGAGCTTAACCAGCAACTTCAGCAAGCCCTAGCATCAATCCCCGAGGGGCCGCGTGAAGTATTCCTGATGAATAGGATAGAGGAATTGTCGTATACGGAAATAGCTGATAGGCTTGGGTTAAGCGTTAAGGCAATTGAAAAACGAATGTCGGAGGCGCTTCGGGTGCTTCGAGAAAAATTTAATTACAAGATATGACTCCAGACAAGAACTATAATGATGAAATGAGCAACCAAGAGTTGGAGCATATTCTTTCAGAAATGAAAGGAGTAAAAGTTCCTGCTTCGTCGCGTTCAAAGGAGGAGGCTTGGAGTCTACTAATGCAGTCATTGGTTGAGCAGGAGCATCAAGCTAAGGTGGTTAAAATTGTTAATACTAAGGTTTGGCTTGCGGTGGCTGCATCGGTTGTTGTTTTTATTGCTGTAGGATGGAGCTATGCTTGGTTTTCGAGTATCGAAAAAGTTGCCCCTAAAGGCTATGTTGTTGATGTGGTTTTACCCGATGGTTCTCAGGTTATGCTGAATGCCGATTCCAAAATTAAGTATCCAAAGTTCTATAACTTGGTGGGTAGGAAAATTAAAATTGAAGGCGAGGCATACTTTAAGGTTAAAAGCGGAGGAAAGTTTACTGTAACCGATTCTCAGAACAGAATTGTTGAGGTGTTGGGAACAGAGTT
>CAZTVY010000054.1:0-11828 GCA_964617235.1 uncultured Rikenellaceae bacterium
CTCCAAGGGGTCTGCTGTTCGAAAGCAGACCCCTTGTGCTTTTTTGTATCTTTTAAAATCCAAACATTATGAGTCAGAAATTAACGTTGGCCATTCAAAAGAGTGGCCGCCTGAGCGAAGGCACAATTGAACTACTAAAACTATGTGGAATAAAGGTAAGCAATGGCAATAATCATCTAAAAGCATTAGCCGAAGGCTTTCCTTTGGAAATCCTTTTACTCCGCGACGATGATATTCCACAGTACGTTGCCGATGGTGTTGCGGATATAGGCATACTCGGTTTAAACGAGGTTTTAGAGAAAAAACAACCCGTTGAAGTTGTGAAGAAACTTGGTTTCTCAAAATGCAAACTATCCATTGCAATATCTCGCACCGAGGAGTACTCTGGAAAAGACTACCTGCAAGGCAAAAGAATTGCCACCTCCTACCCCACTATTCTAGCCGATTTCCTTAAATCCAACTCCATTAACGCAGAAATACATACCATCAGCGGCTCTGTGGAAATTACCCCTGGAATTGGTATGGCCCATGCAATTTTTGAGATTGTGAGTAGCGGCGGAACTTTGCTAAGCAACAACCTTAAGGAGGTTGATGTGATAATGCAAAGCGAGGCTGTTCTTATTGCAAACAACAGCCTAAATGAAGCCAAACGAGAGTTGATTAACAAATTGGTATTCAGAATTGAATCCGTAAATAAAGCACGAAGAAACAAGTACATTCTGCTTAACGCACCCAAAAACAAACTCGACGAAATCATCAGCCTAATTCCAGGCATGAAAAGCCCAACCATTCTCCCACTTGCAATGGATGGATGGTGCTCGTTGCACTCGGTAGTTAACGAGGACGATTTCTGGGAGGTTATCGGAAAACTAAAACAAGCCGGTGCCGAAGGAATTTTGGTGATTCCTATTGAAAAGATGGTGGTTTAGTGAGATGGAAGTAGGAAGTAGGAAGTAGGAAGTAGGAAGTAGGAAGTAGAATGTAGAATGTAGAATGTAGAATGAAAAATGATGAATGATGAATGATGAATGATGAAGTCAAAACCTAAAATTACTAGCCCCAAAGGGGCGTTAGCAATAGCCCCGAGTTTTAACTCGGGGGTTAATTCGAAGCATTAAAAAGCGATGCACGCAATAGCCAACGTTTGAAATTATTGGAATAGTTGCATCGCAAAGGATTGATTTTAGTATGGAACAAAAAAACTACAATCTTTCCTCAAACTTCCGGCTTCCCTCTTCCAACACAAAAATTACAACACAACAATAAACATGAAAAAATATATCGACAATAAAAACAACAACTACAACAAATTACTCAAACGCCCCTTTGAGGATAACTCTGAAATCAAGGAGCAGGTTTCGGAGATTTTGAGATTTGTTAAGCAGAATGGAGATTATGCGCTAAAGCAACTCTCGGAGAAGTTCGATAAATGCTCAATCTCCAAATTTGAAATTGCAAAGCAAGAACTTGAACAATCGTCGGAAATGATTTCGGATGGTCTAAAACAAGCCATAAGACAATCCTTTGTAAACATCGAGAAATTCCACAGAGCGCAACTTCCAGCGGATATTGAACTGGAAACACAGCCCGGAGTTAGGTGTATACTTAAATATAGACCGTTGGAACGGGTTGGGCTTTACATTCCTGGAGGTACAGCACCTTTAATATCTACAGTTCTTATGCTTGGTGTTCCTGCAATGGTTGCGGAATGCAAGGAGTTGGTAGTTTGTACACCTCCAAATCCTAACCCCGCAATACTCTACGCCTGTAATTTAATTGGAGCAAGAGTGTTTACAGTGGGCGGAGCACAAGCAATAGCCGCAATGGCCTATGGCACCGAAAGCATTCCAAAGGTTGATAAGATATTTGGCCCCGGCAACCGCTTTGTGACGGAGGCCAAAGTGCAAATATCTGCCGAAGGAACTCCAATTGATATGCCTGCAGGGCCATCGGAGGTGCTAGTTATTGCCGATGAGACATCCAATCCAACATTCGTTGCTGCCGATTTGCTCTCGCAGGCAGAGCACGGAGTCGATAGTCAGGTGGTGGTTATTGGAACATCGGAAGGGTTAATTAATAAAGTAATTTCAGAAGTTGAGAATCAACTTAAAGCACTTCCGCGTAAATCGATTGCCGAAAAATGCTTAGAAAATAGCATTGGCATTGTTGTTAACAGCATTGAAAGGGCTATTGAAATTAGCAATATCTATGCTCCTGAGCACTTAATTCTATCGTTCGATAAGGCCAACAACTATATCGAATCAATTACCAACGCTGGTTCAGTTTTTCTGGGGCAATACACCCCCGAATCGGCTGGCGACTATTCAAGCGGGACTAATCACACCCTGCCAACTAGCGGTTTTGCCCGAAATTGGAGCGGGGTTACTGTAAATTCATTCCTAAAAACTATTACCTACCAGGAAATAACAAAGAATGGATTATCGGAATTAAGCACAGCCATTACTACTCTGGCACGAGCAGAGGGATTGGAAGCACACGCAAGAGCCGTGGATGTTAGAACTACTGATGGCATAACGCAACGTAAAAGTCAAAAGGTAATTAGATTTCGTTCAAACATCGCGAATCTGAAACCCTACTCATCGGCTAGGAGCGAGTGCAATGCGCAAGGATTAACACTGCTCGATGCAAATGAAAATCCTGAGGTATTGCCCGGTATTCCTTTGGATTACAACCGCTACCCCGACCCTTTGCAAAAGGATATTAAAAAGCGTATTGCTACACTAAAGAATGTGGATGAAAATCAGATTTTTCTTGGTAATGGAAGCGATGAAGCGGTAGACCTATTAATCCGCTGTTTCTGTAATCCAAAAACCGATGCTATTGCAATTTTCACTCCAACATACGGAATGTACAGTGTTTGTGCCTCAATTAACGATGTTAAAGTTAAGGAATATAGACTTAAAGATGATTTTGCCATTAACGTTGATGAGTTCCTTAATTCCGTAACTTCCGATGTAAAGGTTGTTTTTATCTGCAATCCGAACAATCCTACTGGAAATACTCAAAATTTAAGTGATATCATCAGAATTATTGAGGAGTTCGATGGAATTGTTGCGCTTGATGAGGCCTATATTGACTTTTGCGAGGATAAAACGCTTTTACCCTTCCTCAATCAATATCCAAATCTGGTTATTCTACAAACCTTCTCAAAGGCTTGGGGATTGGCAGGTGCGCGACTTGGCTTAGCATTCGCATCAACAGAAATTATTGATGTATTAAACAAAGTAAAATTCCCCTACAACGTTGGCAAACCCTCGTTAACAGTGCTGGGTGATGCTCTAAAAAACTATCAAACTGTAAAGGAGAAAATATCAACCCTTATTGATGAACGAGAGTTTTTAGCCAAAGAGTTGAGCCAAATCCGCACTGTTGTTAAGGTTTACCAATCGGAGTCGAACTTTCTACTTGTTAAAACTATCAATGCCGATTTAATCTACAGTCAACTTTTAAACAACGGAATTGTGGTAAGAAATCGCTCTAAAGAGCCTGGATGCAAAGAATGTCTGAGGATTACTGTGGGAAGCGAGGTGGAGAATAGAAGACTTGTTGAGGTATTAAAATCGGTGACAAGTGACAAGTGACAAGTGACAAGTGAAAAAAAACTAAAAATAATCACAATGGAAAAGATACTATTTATCGACCGCGATGGAACAATAATTAAGGAGCCAGCCGATTTTCAGGTTGATAGTTACACTAAACTTGAGTTTATGCCAGGAGTATTTACTTGGCTTGGAAAAATTTACAAGGAACTGAACTTTAGGTTGGTTATGGTTACTAATCAGGATGGACTTGGAACCAACTCATTTCCAGAGGAATCCTTTTGGGAGCCTCAAAACCTTATAATCAAAACACTTGAGGGCGAGGGGATTATTTTCGACGAGATTCTTATAGACCGCTCGTTTGATTTCGAAAACAAACCCACACGTAAGCCTGGTATAGCAATGCTTGAGCATTACTTAAACAACAATTTTGACATTGCAAACTCTTGGGTTATTGGCGATAGAGCCACCGATATGCAACTGGCTAAAAACCTTGGCTGTAAGTCGATATTCATAGGGGATAATACAAATATAGATGCAACAGCCATTGCTAAAACTTGGGAGGATATTTACCAAATCGTCAAACCTCAAAGAACCGCCAGCATTTCACGCAAAACTAACGAAACAGCGGTTAGTATCGATATCAACCTTGATGGAACGGGCAATTCAAGCATCAACTCTGGCCTAAAGTTCCTCGACCATATGTTGGAGCAACTGGCGAAACACTCAGGTATCAACCTAACTATCGATTGTAAAGGCGATTTGGAGGTTGATGAGCACCACACAATGGAAGATATCGCCATTACACTTGGCGAGGCTCTAAAAGTGGCCATTGGCAATAAAAAAGGGATGAACCGCTATGGGTTCTGTTTGCCAATGGATGAGAGTAATGCTTTGGTAACGCTTGATTTTAGTGGACGCCCATACCTTGTATGGAACGCAGAGTTTAAGCGTGAACGCATTGGCGATGTTCCCACGGAAATGTTCAAGCACTTTTTTCATTCGTTGGCGTACAGCGCAGGATTAACGCTACACATTGATGCAAAGGGCGAGAATGAGCACCACAAGATTGAGGCAATATTCAAGGCTTTGGCTAAATCTATTGGAATGGCCATAATGCAATGCGGTAATCAACTGCCCTCTACAAAAGGGATATTGTAGTTGCTCAAATATTGCCTATAAAAGCCAATGGTATTCTAGTTCATTAATATTACGCTACTCTGTAGCTCAAATATAAACATACCGATTACTTAACTATAAATATTTTGCCGCTATGCGGCTATAACAATAGCAGCAGGGCTGCGAAAAATTTGTAGTCACAACAAGGAATGTGATACGAGAAGCTCCGTAGGAGCGTAATATTAAAATAGCAATTTTTAGTATATACTTTTATATCAAACAATTGAGACTTAAATATAAGCGATTAAACAAATGAAAATTGGAATAATAAACTACGGTGCAGGAAATTTAGCCTCGGTAATAAACGCAATCGAAAAACTAGGTTACAAAACCGAGATTATTCAGCAACCGAAGCAAATAATCAATAAAGATAAAATAGTAATTCCTGGCGTTGGACACGCTGGGAGGGCAATGCTGAACCTCCATGAATCGGGGCTTGCGAATGCATTAAAATCAACAAAAAAGCCAACACTCGGAATCTGCTTAGGAATGCAATTAATGGGAAAATACAGCGATGAGGGTAACACCGAATGCTTGGGAGTTATGAATTTCAATGTTAATAAACTTGACATCAACCTAAAAATCCCACATATGGGATGGAATAGAATTGAAATTGCACCAAAACCTTTGTTTACAGGTATTCCAAATAACACTTGGGTTTACTTTGTGCACAGTTACTACGTTGGTGAGAATAAAAACAGCATTGCGAAATGCAACTACGAAACAAGTATTTGCGCAGCGGTAAACCAAGGTAATTACTGGGGAGTGCAGTTTCACCCCGAAAAAAGCGGTGAATACGGAATTCAAATCATCAAAAACTTTATAGAGCTATGCGAGTAATCCCTGCAATTGATTTAATTGATGGTAAATGCGTTAGGCTATGTCGGGGTGACTATAACCAAACAAAAATTTACTCAGATAATCCTGTAGAACAAGCCAAAATATTCGAGGATGCTGGTTTTACCAATCTTCACCTGGTTGATTTGGATGGTGCTAAAACTGGACAGCCCTGCAATACTGATGTACTCCGCAAAATTAGGACTTCAACAAAGTTGAGAATCGATTTTGGAGGAGGAATCAGAACATTACAATCGGCAAAGGATTCGTTAAATGCTGGTGCAAGTCAGATAAATATTGGTACTGCACTAATCACAAATCAAAGTTTTGCGGAGACTCTTGTTGCTGAGTTTGGATTTGAAACGATAATCGCTGCGCTCGATTGCTTTAATCTGGAGGTTAAAACGCACGGTTGGAGCAACGGCTCATCCCTAAACATCATCGATGTGATTAAAAGCCTACTATCTAAAGGAGTAGTGAATTTCGCTGTAACCGATATCAATTGCGATGGAATGCTTTCGGGGCCTGCAGTATCGCTATATCAATCTATACTTCAGGAATTCCCAACCATCAATCTAATTGCTAGTGGCGGTGTAAGTTCAATGGAGGATATTGAAATGCTTAGTAAACTCAGAATTGATGGGGTGATTGTAGGCAAAGCCATTTACGAGAATAAGTTAAACCTTGAAAAACTAACTAAATGCTATCGAAACGAATAATTCCGTGCCTCGACGTTAAGAATGGACGAACAGTAAAAGGAGTCAACTTCAACAACCTTGCCGATGCAGGCGACCCTGTTGAACTAGCCTACCGCTACTACACCGAGGGTGCTGATGAACTTGTACTGCTCGATATTTCAGCAACACTCGAAGGTCGTGAAACATTCGCCAAAGTCGTAGAGGATGTTGCTAGGGTTATTGCAATCCCTTTTACTGTTGGCGGAGGTATAAGAACAATCAACGAGGTTGATAAATTGCTAAAAGCAGGTGCCGATAAAGTATCGCTCAACACCGCTGCAATTCAGAATCCTGCGCATATAAGTCAAATTGCAGAGATTTATGGCTCGCAATGCGTTGTGGTAGCCATTGATGCCGCACTAATAGAAGGCCGCTGGGTAGTGGTAAGTCACGCTGGGACACAAACCACAAATCTAAACCCACTTGAATGGGCTTTAAAAGCCCAAGAACTTGGCGCTGGAGAGATTCTGCTCACCTCCTACTCATCTGACGGAACACAGGCTGGCTTTGCAGTAGAATTAACTGCACAACTATCGTCAAACCTCAAAATCCCTGTGATTGCATCGGGTGGTGCAGGAACCAAGGAACACTTTTTAGATGTATTCACCAAGGGCAAAGCCGATGCAGCACTAGCCGCAGGGGTATTCCACTTTGGAAAAATCAAAATAGGAGAACTGAAGAGGTATTTGACGAAAAACGGGGTAGAATGTAGAAATTAGAATGATTAATGCAGAATTATAAGCCCCAAAATGGCGCAAGCAATAGCCCCGAGTTTTAACTCGGGGTAAAATGCGAAGCATCAAGTAGCGATGCAAGTAACGGCAATTATTTGAAATGATAGTGACTATATGCATCGCAACGGATTGATTTTGGTATGAAACAAAACTTGAAATAAACACATAACTTTTTAAATAACAAACAAATATGACAACCTTAGATTTTGAAAAACTGAACGGATTAATCCCTGCCATTATGCAGGATGCATCCACCAACCGAGTTCTTATGCTGGGATTTATGAATCGCGAAGCACTCGAAAAAACAAGAAAAACAGGCTTTGCTACGTTTTACAGTCGTACACGACGTCAAATTTGGACAAAGGGTGAAACATCTGGAAATTACCTCAAGGTAATAGACATCAAACCCGATTGCGACGGCGATACGTTACTTGTAAAAGTTAGCCCCCAAGGGCCAGTGTGCCACACAGGTACCGATACCTGCTTTGAGGAGGCAAACACAATCAACATTCAATTCCTAGAACAACTGGAACAACTAATCAAGGAGCGCAAAAACACATCGACAAACGAAAGCTACACAGCCAAACTCTTGGCCGATGGGCCAAAACGCATTGCCAAGAAACTCGGCGAAGAGGCCGTAGAACTTGCCCTAGAAGCCGAAAATGGAACAAAAGACCGCTTCCTCGACGAAGCATCGGACCTTATGTATCACCTTATAGTTTTGCTTACAGCAAAAGGATTTTCGTTAACCGATGTTGCCGAAAGGTTAAAGGAGCGTCACACCCAGAGCAAAGCAAGCAAAGCGGAAGTAAATGATTTTCAGCGAGGTGAGAAGCAGTGGGGTAAATAATTTTGAGATTTTTAAATAAAAATTCATCAAACCTTTAAAATTGCTTTTTATTTTTGATGAATATTTATACTTTTGCGCCTCAAAGTTATTGGCCGGTTCCGTAGCTCAGTTGGATAGAGCAACAGCCTTCTAAGCTGTGGGTCCCGCGTTCGAATCGCGGCGGAATCACCAAGAAAATCAAAGGTCACTTTTTAAAAGTGACCTTTTTGCTTTTAACACAGTTTAGACCTAACAATTGAACATCCAATCTCATATTGCGTTATATTTCGACAAAATTTAATTACAAATGAAGATTCCACAAATAATTATATTTCTATCGGTTGTTCTATCGGTCTACTTTTTGGTAAATACCTTTATTTACGTTCAAACCAAACCTATTTTCTCCGTTTCAAGTATTGGAATTTGGCTTAAGGTAATATTCTGGCTGCTAGTCCTCTCCTATCCTATTGGCCGAACACTGGAGGGCTTTGCAAGCGGTGCTGCATCTTCATTTTTAATTAAGATGGGCTCAATTTGGCTTGGCGCAATGCTATATCTTTTCCTAGCATTTCTTTTGCTCCTTATTATTAGGTTTACCAATAGCCTTTTCAACATTACCGATTATCTCGATTTTAAGAATCACCTAAACTATAAGCAAACTGCTGCTATTGGCGTATATGCTATTACCGTTTTAGTACTAATTGTTGGTCATATCAACGCAATTAGCCCAACGGTAAGCAGGGTAACCATAAATACCAATAAAAATATAGGTAGTTCTAGTTTAAGAATTGTGGCTGTTTCCGATATACATTTGGGTACAATAATTGGGAAAAACCAACTCAACAAGTTGGTAAACCTTATCAACGAGCAAAAACCCGATGTTGTTCTTTTGGCTGGCGATATTTTCGATGAGGATATTGCGCCTGTGGTTAATGGCGGAATGGGTGTACTTTTCGAGCAAATAAAATCGAAGGATGGTACCTACGCTGTAACCGGAAACCACGAGTATTTCGGAAAATTCGAGGCTAAAATCGATTACCTTAAACAGCACAAGGTGAACGTTCTTAGGGACTCTTCCGTTCTTGTCGATAATTTTTACGTGATAGGTCGTGAGGATAGGCAAAGTAACTATGCATTGAGTAGAACCCGAAAAACCATTGAAGAATTGGTAGATAGTCTCGATAAATCAAAATTGATGATTCTTTTAGACCATCAACCCTACAACTTAAATGAAGCGCAGGCAAGCGGAATCGATTTACAGCTATCGGGACATACGCATCACGGACAGATGTGGCCATTCAATTACGCTACACAAGGGATATTTGAGGTGAGTAGAGGGTATCATATTAAAGGTAATACTCATTACTACGTATCAACAGGCTTTGGAACTTGGGGACCAAGAGTTAGAATAGGGAATAGACCTGAGATTGTGGTGATTGATATTAAGCGTTAAACGTGAAATGTTAAACGTTAAAAGTAGATTCATTTGCCTATGAATACAACTGCTTTTAATTAAACTAACAACAATCAACGAACAACGATTAACCACATTGTTAATAACTTATATCAATAATTATCAACACATTACATCTTAAGCGCCAAAATTAATTATTATCGTAACGGTTAATGATTATTTTTGTGTTGCAAAAAATTGATTAATGGAAAATTTTATTGTATCGGCTCGTAAATACCGCCCTGCTACGTTCAAAAGTGTTGTAGGTCAATCTACTTTAACCACTACACTTAAGAATGCCATTCAGCGTAAGCAGTTGGCACAAGCCTACCTTTTCTGTGGGCCTCGTGGAGTTGGGAAAACAACCTGCGCGCGTATTTTTGCCAAAACAATAAACTGCCAGAATCTAACATCGGAGCTGGAGGCTTGCAACGAGTGCGAGAGCTGCGTATCGTTCAACACCAACCGTTCATACAATATCCACGAGCTCGATGCAGCTTCGAACAACTCCGTTGAAGGAATCCGTAAGTTGATTGAGCAGGTTCGCATCCCCCCGCAAATTGGAAAGTACAGCGTGTATATCATCGACGAGGTTCACATGTTGTCGCAGAGCGCTTTCAACGCATTCCTAAAAACTTTGGAAGAACCACCTGCACATGCCATTTTTATTATGGCTACAACAGAAAAACACAAGATTCTTCCTACAATTCTATCGCGCTGCCAGATATTCGATTTTAACCGAATTAAGGTTGAGGATACCGTTAAATACCTTGAATATATTGCTCAATCAGAAAAAGTAGAGTATGAGGTTGAAGCACTAAATATTATCGCCCAAAAGGCCGATGGTGCAATGCGTGATGCCCTTTCTATTTTCGACCAGGTAGTTAGTTTCAGCGATAATCATATCACCTACAATAAGGTAATTGAAAATCTAAATGTACTCGATTACCAGTACTACTTTAAATTAACTGAGAATTTCCTAAAAGGCGAGATGGCCGATTCGTTAAGAATACTTGACGAATTGCTATCAAAAGGTTTCGATGCACAGCAATTCGTAGGTGGATTAAGCCTACATCTACGTAATATCCTTGTTTGCAAAGACCCGCAAACTATTCAGCTGCTTGAGGTTGGTGCCGCAATTGCCGAAAAGTATAAGCAGATGGCTGCACAGTGCCCTCCCGATTTTTTGGTTAGCGCACTACAACTCTCCAACGTGTTCGATGTCAGCTTTAGGCAGAGTCCCAACCAGCGCTTACACGTTGAACTGTTGCTGATCAGACTTTGCGGTTTGAATCAGGAAAAAAAAAAATCTGACAGCCTAGATTTCATTTCCGACAATCCTTACGAGGTTTTTTCTGCACCCAAAGTGCAGCCTAACGCCACACCCACTGCTGCCCAAGTGGTGCAAAAAATGCAAGTGCAATCACCTGCAACTGAGCAGCCCGCAGCAACGCGTAAACCGATGCCCAAAACAACATCGCTAAAGGGTATTATGAGTGGTAACTATCAGGCTCCTCAAAAGGAAGCAGATAAGGTTACAGAAGCATCTCCCACAAAAACTGAGCATACATCAATTACAGAGAATAAACCATTCACTCAGAACGACTTAATTGATATTTGGAATAGCTATGCCGAGACAATTAAAACCGATAAACCCGGTCAGTTCAGCCTTATGCAGAACTACTCGCCATTACTAGTAGAAAATAATAAGGTGCTAATTAAGTTTGAAGGTCAAATTCAGGTTGAACTCTTTCAGGAGATAAAGTTGGACTTGCTGGTTCATCTTAAAAAAACTTTGCGAAACCTTGCCATTGAAATTGTTGAGGAAGTTGAAGTAACAGAAGGCCCTCAAAAGAACAGATTATTTACCGCCGACGATAAACTTAAGTTTCTGATAGAGCAAAACCCTGCCCTACTTAGGATGAAACAGCAATTAAACCTAGATTTTAGTTAATTTTTTTCCTCCTTCAAGTTACTTCGTGATTTCTTTGTGCGCCTTTGTGATTAAATTCTGATTTAACTCTTAACTTGTATTTATTCTTCCCTAAACAAAACCAACCTCTATTTGTTAATACAATAACATTAACTAAATTTGTAACAATACAATTAATTTGAAAAACTAAAACTTTATAGATATGAATAAAAAAGTAGAAAAAGCTATTAATGAGCAGATTAATGCTGAATTATGGTCGGCTTATCTTTACCTTTCAATGTCGGCACACTTTGCAAACGAAGGTTTGAATGGTTTTGCAAATTGGTTCCGTATTCAGTGGCAAGAGGAAACAACCCACGCCATGAAATTCTTCGATTACCTAATTGCACGTGGTGGCAAACCAGAACTTAAGCCTATCAAGGCTGTAGATACCAAATGGAACAGCCCTCTACACGCATTTGAGGAGACCTTGAAACACGAGAAAGTTGTTACATCGCTAATCAATAACTTAATGGATGTTGCCATAGAGGAGAAAGACCATGCAACTAAAGGATTTCTACAATGGT